>JAIETZ010000008.1 GCA_019744775.1 Candidatus Obscuribacterales bacterium | reverse complement strand
ACGAACGGCAAAGAGCTATTGGAAGATTCCTCGCCTTCAGCTCGGAATGACAAAGTCACACACCATGTTAAAGGACCACGACCATGCAAAAATCGCCTCTCGTGCTACGTCCACGATACAACCCGTTAATTGGTTCATTCTTAAACAACGAAGCGCTCATTTCACAAATCGTATTAGCATGTGGCAGTCCAACAAGCGTGCTATTTCCACAAGCAATAGAAGCAAATGTGAAAGCGTTTCAGTCCGTGCTGGACGAATACACACTCAACAGCTCACTCTTCTTTGCGCACAAAGCCAACCAGTCAGACTCCTTGCTGAAGCAACTAGCCGTCTCCGGCGTCAATTGCGATGTAGCATCGGTCGGCGAACTAAAGCACGCGCTCGCAAGTGGATTTAGCGGCAACCGCCTGCAAGCAACAGGACCCAAAGATGTAGACTTCTTGCATCTATGCTTACTGCACGACGTTGCCATCAATGTTGACTGCGTTCAAGAGCTTAAGGACATCTTGTCGGTCAAGGAAGCTCTCGGCATTGCACGCAAGGCTCGAATTCTCTTGCGTCTGAGCAATTTTAAGTTCGGCGATGTCTTTGGTCTTCCTCCTGTTAAGCTAAGCCGCTTCGGCATACACTTTGCACAAATTGCAGAAGTACTAAGCTCCGTCATTGCTCCGCATCGAGATAATCTAGCATTGCTCGGTTTTTCATTCCATTTGGACAGCACCAGCGTTGAAGAACGATCGGAAGCAATTCGCTATTGCTTTGAAGCATTTGAGAAGGCCATTGCGTTAGATCTGACACCACATGTCATCAACATTGGCGGTGGATTTGGCATCAATTATCTCGCTCACGAAGAAGATTGGAGCCGCTATGTGGCAGCACTGAAAGAAGCGGCGCTGACAAGCCAGACAGGTGCACCATCGGCGATCACGTGGAACCACAACTTTTTCGGTCTATCTGCTGAAGGAGGGGCCTTGCGTGGATCTCTCAACGCCTACAGCTTCTTCAACCCCTTGCCTGGCAGCACCTTTCTCAAGGAGCTTCTAGCAAGCAAGTTGCAACCATTCGACAAATGCGCACTTGGAGACATGCTGCGAAACAACGAAATTGCGCTCTGGCTGGAGCCGGGAAGGGCACTTCTTGACCTGGCCGGTGTCACCCTTGCTCGCGTCAACTCGCTCAAGGGACCAAACAACGACATTGTCGGACTTGATATGAAACGCCAGGATCTGGCATTTCTAGATCAAGAAATATTTGTCGATCCCATTCAGATAAGAACTCTCGGCAAATCCGACAAGCGTCAACACAAAGGGTACTTCCTGTCCGGCAACCTCTGCTTGGAAAGCGATTTGATATTCAGGCGTAAAGTGTTCCTGCCGGAGTTACCGCGCAAGGGAGACATCTTCGCCTTTATCAACACGGCTGCATACATGATGGACTTCAGCGTCACTAATTCCATTATGCAGCCGACAGCGCGTCGCGCAGCAGTGGTTGAAGGAAAAGGCAAAGCTCTTATATGGATGCTCGATGAACAATACTCGCCAGTTTGGAAATTGCACTGAGGTACAACCATGCTCATCAAATCAATCACAGCGCTTATCGGGCAAACTCCCTTATTGGAGATTGACCCGAAAGTTCACGGTCTTAAAAACATCAATCTATACGCCAAACTTGAGCACTTGAATCCATTCGGGTCTCTCAAAGATCGTCCAGCGGGTGAAATCCTTGCAGAGGAATTCGAAGACATTGAAGCGTCCAAGCAGACGGTCATTGAATCATCAAGTGGCAATATGGCCAAAGCAATGCAAGTGCTTTGCTCAATGCGCGGGATTCCCTTTCGCGTTGTCGCTAACCGTTTTCCCGTGCCAGAAGTTAAGCACATCTTGCAAGTACTTGGTGCACAAATAAGCGAATTTCCAGCGATGTCATCTTGTCCCGATCCTAATGATCCCAACAACCCCATTGCTTACATTGAAAGGGAAATGAACGGCAAGCCTGGCAAGTACTTCCATACTTCTCAGTTCACTAACGAGAAAAACATGCGCGCTCACTTTTTTGGAACAGGATATGAAATCATAAGAGATCTACGCGCGCCTGTTGATTATTTCATCACCGGACTAGGAACCACCGGATCTTCACGCGGAGCCGGCGAGCATTTGAAATCAGTCAATACCAAATTGCAATTAGTTGGCGTTGTAGCGCGACCCGGACAATCCATTCCAGGCATTCGCAATTCCGACGAGCTGTTTGAGGTAGGACTCTTCAAGAAAGATGTCTACTCACGCATTGTAGAAACAAGCATCAACGAATCCATAGACGGAATGCTAATCCTTGCCCGCCAGCTAGGCGTCCTAGCTGGTCCGACAAGCGGTGCTTCGTATATCGCGGCACTTAAACACTTAAGGACAATTGATAAAAGGCTAAAACAAAAACGGAACGCCGTATTCATCGTCTGTGACAGGCTCGAATGGTATCTATCCTATTTGCAAAAGTATCGCCCGGAACTATTCGGTTACGCGACACGCAAGGACACACCACGAAATCTACCAGAAGATGTTTGCTCACAAGCGCCGCAAGTCAATGTGGAACAAGCACTGACATTGCTGTCTGCTAATCCCCACTGCCTAGTTGTAGATCTTCGTGGCAGTCTTGCCTTCAAATCCGGTCACATCGAGGGCGCGATCAACATGCCGTCTGATGTGCTGGAAGACCTTTGCGAAATGGGCGTGCCCTTTTCCAAGAAGCACCATGTCCTCTTCGTTTGCCCACAAGGAGACGATTCCCGCAAGTTCGCCGCATTTCTCACACAACACGGTATAACAAGCGCAAGTCTCTCCGGCGGCTTCGTCGCCTGGCGCGACGCTGGGATGCCAATTTTCAGGCCAATGTTACAACAGTAAACACCTATGTCATTTCGAGCGAAGGATGCATAGCATCCGTAGTCGAGAAATCTGCTGCATGGATTCGAAGTTGCTCGCGATCACGGGTAACTTCGGTTCGGTCTAGCAGATGTCTCGACTCGCCTTCGGCTCGGTCGACATGACAGTAAAACACGAGGTTCCTCATGCTAAACACAGACCAAATTCGCTCCCAATTCCCCATCTTCGCTCAACATCCGGACACCATCTTCTTCGACAATGCCGCAACCGCGCAAAAGCCTCAGACAGTAATCGACACCATCAATGCGTTTTACACCGAAAATTGCGCGAACGCCGGGCGAAGCATGTACAAAATGAGCACATTGCTCAAGACTCGTATCGAAGAAGCGCGCACTCGAGTTGCTACTTTCATCGGCGCCAACCCCGAAGACATCTGCTTCACCAGCGGCGCAACGGAAAGTCTCAATATCATTTCTCTAGCTTGGGGTTTAAACAATCTAAAGACAGGCGATGAGGTGATGCTTTGCTTGGAAGATCATGAATCAGCAGTTCTACCATGGTTTCACTTAAGAGACCAATTGCGCGCATTCGGAATAAAGATAAAGCTCATACCCATTCGCATGCACGAACATGGAGACTATGCGCTTAAACACATTGCCGCCTCGAAAACCGCACGTACGAGAATCATGGCAATGTCACACATCCACCATCTCTATGGCTTGGATATGGAAGTCAAAGAAGTTAGACAAATCCTCGGCAAAAACGTCCTAATTGCACTGGACGCCAGTCAAAGCGTTGGTCATTGCACAGTTGATGTCAACGAACTGCCGGTGGATTTCCTCGTATTTGGTGGCCATAAGATGTTCGCCGCCAATGGTGTCGGTATCCTTTGGGTGTCGCCCAAGCTACGCAAGAAACTCAATCCAGTAATAGTAGGCGGCGGCATGAGGATTGATCCATCCGGCAAAAAGCTAAAAATCCAGTCGAATACGCTTGCCAATGTTCTGGAGTCCGGCACACAGAATACTCCGTCAATTTTGTCTCTCGTTCCGGCTATTGATTTTATCGAAAGCATCGGAATCAATAATATCGAGCAGACAATCGACAGGCTTACCAAAAGCCTGTACTTTCAACTCAAACAACTTCCCGGCATTGAATTTTCGCCGGGCGTAGACCGTTGTAATTGCGCGCACGGCTACGGTGTCATTTCCTTCCGGTTTGCACAAGCAGCAACCGCAGATGTATCTGCCTTACTTTCCAGTCACAACATTCTTGTAAGAGCCAATAGCCATTGCCTTTTCAAGAAAGCCACGGGCGACAACTACCTGCGAATAAGTCTACACGTATACAACACCGAGCAAGAAATCGCACACCTCATAGAGATCCTGCGCAATAACCTGCTGTAAGCGTTTACGAGCTCAAATTTAGGAGAATGCCAATGTTAATGCCAACATTTCCAGTATCACGAAAGGATTTCACGGACCGTGTTTTGAAATCCACACTACCCGTAGTCGTCAAGTTCACATCTGCTAACGATGGTGCATGCCGCATCTTTACTCCTTATGTGAAGAAATTCGCTTCCCAATACAATTTTCAAATCAAGATCTATGAGATGAGTATTGATGTGCCCGAAAATAAGGCTATATTCGAAAGCTTCGCGACCACACAAGACATACCAGCTCTTGTGTTTTTCGACAAAGGCACTGTACTTCATTGCTACCAGGGTTTTGAACCAGGACAGTATGAGAATCTTCGCCAGATATTCGCGTCCTTCGTAAAAACAACGCGGTGCGAACAATACATTCCGCCAAAGAATCTAGAGGAGCGAGAAAAAGAATATCTTGAGCTGGTCAATGCAGCCGAAGCAATCTATCTGTCCGAATCAGCTGCGGCAATTAGAGAGCCTATGGACGCTATCTGGAATCAACTTGGAGCAGCTGAGACATTCCAATCCCTGCGACAAGCCGTCCTAGATGCTACCTCAGCACCAGAGAAGAAACTCATCTCAGCAGTGCATACTGCCGGACACGAATACTCACTAAATGGCACCAGCATCAAGAAGTCCGGATTGCCGCAGAAATTTATCGATGCTCTTCTCGGACTCGGACACCATACTGTCGAATCACTCTATGGAGCAATGATTGCAGCACCAGAGGCTCTGCGTCCGTACCTACAAAAGTTCGGACTAGACTACGACGAAGTCGGCCCCAAGCTGAAAGCAATGATTCCACAAGAAACGCTTGATGAATGGGACAAGTTAAAAGATCTTCCCTGTCCAACCGGGTTGCTTCTCGAAGATGACCCCAGTCGTCGTCGCAAGCGCAGATTCGGCGTGATACGTCGAGACGACGACAAGAAATAACTCTGCTAAAAAGCATAACTGCGCAGCAAGGATGGGGTGTGCTCTTCCCAAGCCACTCCGTCCTAGTCCTGCAGGAGCAGACTTTTTATTTACTAGACAAAGGAGAAAATGACTACGCCAGGAACAGATCCACCAGCACCGCCTTTCAATAAGAACAGCAACATGCTTCGCGAAATTGATTCTAAGATCGCTAACGTTGACGCCTACTTGCGGCTAAAGATAAACGATCCGAGCTATCGTCCAGGACAAAAACAGTACGAGCAGTTGTCTGCATATGAGCAGCAACGGCTATTACAGTTGAGCCGGGATTCTCGCGGCTAGGACAGCGGGCGCATGCAATGCGCCCCTACTTTTTTGGGCTGCTTTACGACGACCACTAGTAGGTGTCTAATGCCAGTTGGGAGATTTGCTGCCGGCTACGTATGTGGATTGTGCGTTTGTACTTGGACCGCGATGCTTGATGAGGACACTTACGGTTTGGGCGCGTACTTCGGGTGACAGTGATTGGTCTTGGAGAATGCCGCGCATTTGTTCTAAGCGGTCGTTGCCGAAGTCTGCGTCGAATATGTCGTCGGAGTCAACTACGCCGCATTGGCGAGCCAGTGAGCGTGTCTCTGGATCGAAGAGTGCGCTGGATACATTGCCGAAGTGTCTTTGATTGACTTGGTCAACAAATCTTTGAGCGGCGCTTGGTCCTGCCGGAATTGTCGGTGGCACAATTGTTGGAGCATGTGCTGCTAGTTGTTCGTCAGCAGGACGATTTGTCACTGGTGGATTTTGCCATTGGGCATGTTGTGTTTGATCAACAACCATCGGCAATTGACGCTTCTGCTTTGTGCGCACGCGCGGGTAGTTAATTGGTTCCACGTCTTGATACTGTTGCATCTGGGCAGGGTAGCGCGTTCCATAATAGTTGTATGGACGATAGCCATAGCCGTTATAGCCGTTGTTGTAGGCGTATGGACTAGCAATAGAATTCGCTGCTGAGTTTATGAAGTAGAGCGGATTGGTTCGATAACCATAGCCGTTGTAATAGTTGCCTTGTCCCCACAGCATGTTCAAGGGCCACATGCGCCACTTGTACCAGGGATATGGCAGTAAGCCCGTGTAATACTGCGCTTGCGCCGGCTGGGCAAGACTTACGCTCAAGGCGAGCACTGTGACGATACCGGCAAAAATCTTCTTGGTATTCAGCATTACCCTTTGATACCAGAAACAGAGCCGTGATCCATTAGACGGCACTAAGAATGACAGAGGGCGCATGCAATGCGCCCCTACAAATCAGGATGATATGACCCGAGGACAATTTAAGGTGGCAGTATATCGAAGCCTTGCTCGCGTGCTGGGTTCTGAACTGACTCCACTTCCACAATCACATCGTCTGTGAATGTGATAAGCGCTTCCTGCACTTCCGGAAAACAATCGTGCCAGCTCATGCAATTTAGATTGTCGCAATTGTAATAACCGATGGTTTTGAAATTACCGCCCTCGGGTTTTTCCTCCGGTCGGCAATTACCACCTTCCCAGCTCAGCTTGTCGCCCATGCGATAGCTGGCTTGCTTCAGCGCACCTGCGCGAAAGCCGATGCCTGAGTCTACTGCGCTGCCGCAGTAGGGACACTTAAGAGCGTGATAGAGCGTGTTAAAGCCGACGGTGTTCATTACCTACGACTTTACAGCAAGACGACCTTGTTTGGCATCAATCAAGCGTTGTTCAGCAACACGATCAGCTGCAACGTGAGGCGGAATGCCTTCGTCTTTCGAGCGTGTGAGAATCGAAGTGATTGTGTTGTAGATCTGGCTTACTTTGCCCAAGACAACTTCTTTGTTGTAGCCATCGAGTTCGGCGGCAACGTTAATTAAGCCACCTGCGTTGATTGCATAGTCAGGAGCGTAAACAACGCCACGCTTGAACAATTCAAAGCCATTGGATTCTGTTTCCAATTGGTTGTTTGCGCAACCGGCAATTACTTTAGCTTTCAATTGCGGGATTGTTTTAGCGTTCAAGATTGCACCCAAAGCGCATGGAGCGAATATTTCGCAGTCAACGCCATAGATTTCATCCGGTCCAACTGGTGTGGCACCGAATTCAGTGACTACTCTTTCAATTTGGTTTGGATAGATGTCTGTTACGTACAGCTTTGCGCCGGCATTGTGAAGGTAGCTGCTCAAGTGATAGCCAACGTTACCTACACCTTGAATGGCAACTTTGATGCCTTCAAAACTTTCGCCCAGTCCAGCAAATTTCAATGCAGCCTTCATACCTTGGAAGGTACCGAAAGCAGTCATGATAGATGGATCGCCGCTACCACCCTCGTTGCTGCCGCCGACTGCGTGCTTTGTCTGTGTACGGATGGTGTCGATATCATCAACCTTCATGCCGACATCTTCAGCAGTGATATAACGACCGCCTAATGAATCAACACAACGTCCAAATGCTTTTAACAGCTGCGGTGTCTTTTGGGTACGCGAGTCACCGATGATGACTGCCTTACCGCCGCCCAATTTCAAGCCTGCGACAGCCGCTTTGTAAGTCATGCCGCGAGCCAGACGGAGAACATCTCTAAGAGCCGCAGCTTCATCTGTATAAGGCCACATGCGGCAACCGCCCAATGCTGGTCCTAATACCGTGCTGTGAATACCAATGATGGTCTTCAAACCTGATTCTTTGTCCTGGAAGCAGGCGACTTGCTCGTGCCCGTAGTTTTCCAGTTCCGTAAAGATACCTACCATGCGGATCTCCTAATAATGCGGCTTATGGCGCCTAAGGATATTTTACGGTCATTCTACTGTCAATGTATAACTCCTGCTATAAGTGCGGCAAACCGTAAAACTGTTCTAACTCAGACCCGCTTTTCTTAAGCTTTCATTACGATGCTTCGACTTTCCTTCCCGAAATATGTTTTCGTTTAGCACTACTATTAGCAAATAGACTTGCGTTTAGTATGCGTCAACAGATATCTGTGGTGAAGAGAACTTGGGTGTGACAGCCGACGTGAATCCTTTGCCGTTCGCTTACGAAAGAAAAGGGCGCATGCAATGCGCCCCTACGATTCAGAACTAAACTTTGGAACTACTTGCGCAGCGGCAAAACGCGCATGCGTTTGATGCCGGCGCCGGCGGCGGCGTCCATGACGGCTACGACGTATTTTTGTAGAGCGTCGGCGTCGGAAGAGAGATTAAGTGGGAGATCTTCTGTGCCGGCTTTTTGTTGTTCGGCTTGAATGACTTGTTGCACGTGTTGCGTATCAACAGGAGCTACGTTTTGTCCGTTGACTGTGACGGTACCTGCAGCTGAAACGTTAACGTCAATTTTTGGACCTTTATCCGGCTCGGCTGGTCTTGAGCTGCTCGCGACCGGTGGGTCAACTTTGAGGACCGACATATTAACCAACGGCGCAACAAGAATCATGATGACCAGAAGCACCAAAAAAACATCCGTCAACGGGGTGACGTTGATATCGGTAAAAATCTCGCCGCTTTTCCCCATTGCCATAGGTCGAAGGTCCTCCAGACAAAAACTACGTATCGTTAATCTTAGCGCCTTTCCTACAGCCCGACTAGCGACAAAACCCTAGAGCGATATCAGCAGAAACATTATCGGACGAGCTAGCGCAAGCTAGCCGATCTGTTGAAAACCTAAAAATGCCCACAGACTGGCGTCTTAAGGATTCTTTCTGCGAAATTTGTTTTCAAGCGGATTTACTTGCCAACAACAAACTTGATAGGTTCAAGGCAAAGAAATTACATTTCCGTACTTATATAAATAGATCTCAACAACAGAACCAAACCTAAAGCCCCGCCAGTAAATAACTCTCTCGCCAAAGCATTGTGCTTTGTCGGGATTTTTGGCCGGCCACAATTTTTCAAGGAGACAACCATGTCCAAGAGAAAATCCAGCGCAAAATCCAAAACACAGAAAAATCTCGCTGCCGCATTTGCCGGCGAATCAATGGCTAATCGCAAGTACTTGTACTTCGCAAAGATTGCCCGCAAATTAGGCAACGAAGAAATCGCCCGGCTTTTTGAAGAAACCGCCAATCAAGAAACCGGTCACGCTTTCATTCATCTCGAGTTGCTTTATCCCGAATCCGAAATGACAGTCGAAAAGCTTTTGGAGATTGCCATTGAAGGTGAGCTGCACGAAACCAACTCGATGTATCCGTCGTTTGAAAAGACGGCGCTCGCCGAGGGTGAAAATGCAGCAGCCGCCGAGTTTGTCGAACAAGCCAAAGAATCACGCGAACACGCAGAAATATTTCAAAAGGCAGCCAAGCGATTCAAAGCATTGGGTCTTGTCGAAGCGTTTCATGCCGGTCGTTACCAAAAGGCACTCGACAAAGTCAAAGGCGCCAAATGAGCGTACAATAGTGAGATCAACTTTCATGACCCCTCTTAGGCGTAAAAGACTCTTGAACAAGCTCCGGAATTACCCAAAGCTGAATATCCACGAACACCTCGATTGTTCCTTAAGGCACAGAACAATTCTGCGTCTCTGGGACAAGAAAAATTTTGTTGGTGAAAGCGATACCACTTTTCCACCAGATGTGCTCGAAGATTGGCGTGAAGCTCAAAAGCTCAAACAATCATCGAACAAATCTGATATCAAGAAGGGCAATGAGCTGGAGGACCAAGCGGTTCATAAGTTCGAGCAATTTACAAAATCATTTGCCAGTCAGTCCCTGGCACAATACGTAGCAGCAATTAACAGCTTTATTCTTCCCGTGATTCAAGACAAGCAAAGCTTGGAGTTGATCACGCGCGAGCGAATTGAAGATGCTGTTGCCGACGGCACAATTGCAATGGAGTTGCGCTATGCGCCGCAACTCAGTACTCGCAATGGGCTCAATCTGCGTGACGTTATGGACTGTATCACCGGCGTGCTCGCCACATCGCCTATCCCGGTGAGTCTCATAGTATGTGCCCTGCGGCATGAAAACGGAGAGATGGCGGAAGAATTGGCCGACCTGGCTATCGAATACAAAAAATTCGGAGTCACGGGCTTTGATCTGGCCGCTGATGAGAAGGCATTCCCCGGTATTCCTGAGTGGTGGCTCAAACAAGCCATACGCACTCAGCAAGCCGGATTGAAAGCAACAATTCATTTGGGTGAAACAAATCCTGTTTCAGAAGAAGAAATTGCAATTCTCGACAAAAACAACATCACACGCGTTGGTCACGGTATCCGCATAGTCGAGCCGATTGACCAAGTATTCGAAGTTTGTTTGACTTCCAACGTAGTAACCGGCCAGGTTAAGAGCCTTGCCGAACACCCCGTCAACAGGCTATACCAAGACGGGAGACGTGTGTGCATCAACACTGATGGTTTGACCTTCACATTGAGCTCGCTAACCAACGAGTACGCACATCTAGTCGAACACTTCAACTGGGGAATGGAAGATTTCTACGCGGTCAATTTGACTGCACTAGAAGCCTCCAACTTCTCGCCCAAAACCAAAGTTGCCTTAAGAACAAAGCTGCGCGCAGCCTACGCACCTCAATCTTAAGCTCACAAGTTTAGACCCGCATATTCCCCACATCCTTTCGAGGACGTGGGGAATTTTTTTACGAGGACACAACTATGAACAAGAATAAGAACACCCGCCTGGATGAACTCTTGAAGGACACTCAAAAGAGATCCACCGAAGGCATTACTTTGATGGTTATCGGTGCCGGATTGATAACCTTGCTTCTGTCCCTGCAGTTGCACTCTGTATTGCCGATTATCGCGGTCGCCGTCGTTGCACTGTTGATGCGGTTTAAATCCGCCGGCAGCAACAAAGCGACGAACGACTGCGAGATCGTCATCAGATACAACGAGAAAGGCACTCCGCCTGAGCACAGAAAAGCCGACGGCTCGCCACTGGTGATCACCCGCAGAATGCAGGACGCGCTCATTTCCGTACCGCTGGGTACGGCAATCGAGTTCACCACAAATGGCATTCCCGCGAAGAAAGTTGTTCTGAAGGACTATGACAACACAGCGTTTGACTACGCTTGGTTGCCTAATGGTTTCCGCCTCACCGTCAAGAAGGACATTCCTGAAGGACGCGCTCGCACTACAGACATCGCTGTGAATGACGAGCCTTTCTGGCTGGAATTCGCCTTCAGTAAAGCCTGCGACTAATAGTTGCAGAGCAAACACTAGATCGAAAGGGGTTGCTTATGCAGCCCCTTTTTCTTTTTTGCGTTGTTCTCCGATGTTTTATAGTAGTACACAAAAAGAAAAAGGCGCATTGCGAAATGCGCCTTTAGTTCATCGGTTCAACTTAGCCTTTACCGTTAGCTTTATGCGAAGTGCTTTAGCAAGAGCCTTGGCCGTGGTAGTCGTCATGCCCATTTCGCGATAGGCACTTACTTCCGCTTCCTTGATGCCGCTCACAAAAGCAGGAACATCAAGCCAGGACAATCCACAATCCCAATAGTCCTGTTTTGTCTTATTCAACGCCAGCAGTTTTTCTTCTTGCAAGCGCTCTGCAAGTCTTTCGTAGGACATTCCTTGGGATTCTCGGACCGACATCAGCATCATTCCCATGCCACCGACTGAGCACCGATTCAGCTCCTGTGCTGCATCAAGTCTTTCAGCAACTACGACTGTCGTAACCGGCAATAGATCAAGCATTGCCTGCATACGTTGCGCTGTTGAGCCATGATATTCATTTTTCTCGTTAGTCCGCACCTTTTGCGCTGTGCAACCCAGCTTTTCGGCAAATTCTTCTTGAGATAACCCGGCGGCTATGCGAAAGCAGATCAGCATACGCGGAAGAGTTCCAACATCAAATGACTCTACTATGTTGCCTGCCTTCAGTTGTTCGTAGAAGGCAATTTCTTCCAAGCACTGTCTTGCGTAGGTTGCAGAAGGAGAGCGTAACTTTTCGCGCACTTCTAGCGATTGGGCTTCGGTGGCCCCTTCGCTTTCGTACCTTGCAAAAAGCTCTTCCCAATTCGACAACATCTTTTTCGCGCACGCATATTCCTCATCAGTAAGTATCAGCGACATACAAGCCTCCTTTTTTTATTTTTGTTTTGTGTTACTTGCACTCCTGCAGCGCTTCTTGCGCAAGGCGAATGTCGCGGCGGATGTTGTCCCAAGCGCTAACTACAGCTTGGAAGTTGCCGGAACGCATTGCGTTGTGAGAGTCGTCCAGATACTTTTCGGCATCGGCGACAAAGATTTGCGCCTTTTCGGACGGCGTCAAGCAAGCACAGTCCTTCTCGGTTTTTTCCTTGACTTTGGCCGCTGCGATTTGCTTTTTCACTTGCGCCAATTCAACCTTCATCTTGCGAGCGCGGTCCGTTGCGCCAAAGGGAATTTCCAACTGTTGAATAATCGGCAGCGGGATGGTCCATGGCGAGACTTCCAATGCTGCGTTAGCGCCGATGAAAGTGTTAACGGCAGTATAAAATGCAAGCACGCCGCTTCCCCACACGCCGGCCGTCTTCAGCAGCGCGAACAATTCTTGTTTGTCGATAACTTTCTTTTCCTTTTCCATTACTTTTTCTCCCTCATCAACAACTCGAACACAAGCATCTGGGCACACAAATAAATGGCCATTGCTTGAAGGATTGGATTCGCCGGGTGTGCAAGTGCTGCATAATTAAAGAGCACTCTGGCTAATTCTCCTAACTGCCCAGCAATCGGATAAAACACCGGAGCGGTGTATTTGATAATCCACACACCGATGTAGTCGGACAGAATCGTCGCCACACGCAGTGCGATCTCGCGCAAATGCACAAACACCAGTGTCAATACCGACACGACTGTGCTGAAATGCGCAACGGTGATCATTGTCGCGCGTTGCTTAGGATCGATGTGGTCCTTAATGGCCTGAAAAAGACGCGATACTTGCAGACCGACCAACACACCCATCACGAGAGCAATAACTGTAACCATGGGGATACCTCTTTTGATTTGGATTAGTAAAGGGCGCATGCAATGCGCCCCTACGAAGGACAGATATGAGCAGTGAAGTATCTCGCCGACATTGAAGTCGTGAGATCCTTCGCTTTGCTCAGGATGACGTGAGCTAAGATCAGCTACTTGATCTCGGAGATGTTAAAGACTGACGCAATTGCCAGCTTGATGATCTCCATGTAATACGGGATATTCAATTTGTCGACCGTATCTTGCATGCTGTGATAGTTGGGATTGAATGCCGTATCCGTGAACTCTTCAGAGAACATCAAAGCCGCATATCCGTGATCCAAAAATCCAGCATGGTCTGAACGACGATTCATTTCATCGTTGTGCGTGTCATAGGGCGTCAAGTCCAATTCGTATTGGTGACAGGCTCGCAGCACATCTTCGTAATACTTGTGTGCACCATTCTTGTTTTCACCATCATGCACATCCATGCGATTGCCTTCTGTGCCGTGATAGGCGACCATATCGAACTGAATCATCAGCACTAGACTTTCGCCTTCGTTTCTCACCTTGTCCGAATAGGCGTAAGAGCCTTCCAGCCCCTGCTCTTCATTGGTGAATATACAAAAGTCTATGTCGTACTTGGACGGCGGCATCTTGCTCAACGCGCGAGCCACTTCCAAAAGCAAGACCATGCCTGAGCCATCGTCGTCTGCGCCTTTGGTCTTCTCGTTTTTCCAGGTGGCGCCGGCAGTAGCATCGCCGTGGGCGCCCAAGATAATTCGCTTTTTGGAACTACCGTCGCCGGCAAGTGTCGCCACCAGATTGTAGTGACCCTTCGCATAGTCGTGATGCTCAGTCGTCAGTCCCAGTGCCTGAAACTGTTCGTCGATGAAGGGCATAGCCAAGTCGTACAGCTCTTTTGAATGTGAGCTGCGCGAAGTAATTGTTCCAGTGACTTTTTGACCATTGCGAGTAACAGTTACGGGAAGTTCTCCTGTGAGCTTTTTCAGGTTCTCCACAATGCGATCACGACTAACTTGGCTAAATGCCGCCAATACGCGTTGGTCTTTTGGTGGCAGATTGGTTAAGTCAACTTCAGGACGCGGCGCAAGGCTCGTACGTCTCTGAGCAGAGCGGTCGTATTTGCAATGACTGGTATCAGCCTTTGGCGGGTGACATTGATCCGGCTTAACTGAATTTGATTTTTCGCTCTTGTTGCGAGCAGACGCCATCAAAACGAGAATGGCGATTGGAACAGTAATTCCGATGAGTAAGACTTCAAACATGATGAGTACCTCCTAATGCACGCGAAGGCGCCAGGCACAAACACGTGCTGGAGCGGTAAATAACGAGGCAGAACAGAGGGCGCATGCAATGCGCCCCTACAACTTCGTGAGTGTGGGAAAAATCAGCAGGCTCTAATCAAAGCCCGCGCATGTAAATTTCAAATGACTGATTGGTTTCTGAGTTAGACCAAATGTGTTTCTGTTTTTCCGAATGAAAAAGTACTTTGACTCTAACAATTACCGAGCTTGCAAAGCAATAAGAAAAAGCCCCGTGCGCCAGCCGCGCCACATCTTATTAATCAGTAATTGCTAATAAAACTAGCTATCGAAATATATTTAGCACTATGGTGTGGAAGTTACGTAGTCACTAACTTCTCACACAAAAGTTCTCAAATTTAGACCCAGAGCACTTTCCACTCTTGTTTATTCCTCCTGCGCTGCAGGACGGATGATCTGGGACTAATAAAAAACACTCTTTAACAACTGGTCCAAATAAGGGCCACAGCCAATCGAAGGTCTGCCGGCGGCAGAGCTTACTCACTCACACGCACGCAATTGGCTGTGGCGCTGCCGCACGCCAAGGAGGAAAACCCATATGCGCAATCCGAATCTCACACCAAAAGACGAGCGCGAACTCCAGCTCCTTCGCGACGAAAAAACTCGGGAAAGACAAAATCTTGCCGAGGAACTTGGTCTTGCCGAATCAGTAAAAATTCACGGCAAACCTGAGCTGGATCTCCGTCCATATCTCAAATACAAACTTGCGGTCGAGCGTCTCGATAAGCTGGTCAAAGAACTCGAAGCCGACTTCGGCTCAGACGGTAACACCCGCACCCTGACATCCCCGATCGACCAGGGTGGTTTGTACAGCAAACCAATGCCTGCTGACGACGAGGGCGGCAAGCGCCAGCAAGCCTGGAATTGCCTGCGTAGTCTCGGAATTCGTGACACCATCCCAATTGACAAAGTGCATTTGAGAAACGCCGGAACCGAAGAGTACACGCAAGTCGTTGATGGCCCAAATGGCGAAAAGATCGAAGAAAAACGATTCATGGTCAAACTTCGTCAAGTCGCCAAAGTCGAAGGTCGCAAACAACCAGTCTGGTATCTCGGTGGTAACGCTGCTGTTCAAGTACACATGAACGAAGTAGGTGTTGTCTACAAAATCGACTCGACTCTTGCCCGTGGTGCACGTCCGCGTACGTTGAACGGCACCATCAGCGCAGAAGAAGCAGTTGATATTGCTAGACAAGCTTTCGCCAGTAAGTGCGAACAGATGGGCAAAGCTCGTCTGCGTTTCCAGAAAGACGGTCATCACTCCGATCTCGTCTATCTGGTCAAGCTGTCCGACAGACGCCTGCGCAGCAAGCGTGATCCGGAATGTCCGGAAGAGCTGAATGCGCGTACGGTCATTTACTTCGTCAATGCGAAAACTGGTGAAGTGAAAGAGCAGCATCAAACACTGCGCTACCACGAGCCGGTAGGACCGGATGGCAAACTTGTTGAAGTGAAGACGAAGTCTTTCGCCACCATTCCTTATGGTCGTCCGGACAAGCAGTCTCCCAACAAGGAGAAAGAGCTGTATGCCGAACTCGACAAGGAAAGCTACGATAGGCTTCTGACTCTTGCATCTATGGACAAGGACGGTAAAATCATTCTCGAGAATGAAACCTGCAAAGTCCACTACAACAAGACAAGTCAGGATCCAACTCGCAAGAAAGCCAAGTCCAAGAAGGCAAATGCCGACAGACCTGTCTGGACAACCAAAGTCGATCCGCTGCAAGATGGCACTTTCAACTACAAGCCCGGTCAGGAAGAATACGATGCAATTCTTATCTTCCTAGCGATCAACTTTGAGATCGAGTATCTCAAAGCGCGTGGTCTGAAGGCGCCGAAAAAGCCAATCACGGTATTCGTTCACGACGAATCAGTGCGCGACAACGCGTACTTCGATCCGGACAAGAATGAAATCCACATTGGCGTCGGCTCCGGCGGCAACTGGGGTCTGTTCAAGAAGATCTGCTTCGACCTTGGTGTAACCTGGCACGAAGCTGGCCACTGGGTTGTCTGGCTGCAGACACCTGGTCAAGATCTTCCTGGCGATGAAGGTGGTGCTATGCACGAATCTACAGGCGACATGATGGACATCATCATGGACCTCCTGTACATCGCCACCTATCTGAGCAAGATCACAGGCGAGAAGTTCACCAAGGATACGATTCGCAAATACCACTGGATCATCGGCTACTACTGCCTTGCTCCCGATGGTATCCGCAATCAGCGCGAACCGAAGAAAGTCTACCCGAAGGATATGGAGAACGAAGTCCACAACGATGGACTCATCTCCGGTCAAGCATGCGTGCAAGTTCTGCTCGACATGTGCGACGCCACCGGCGACGACGTCTCGGCTCTCGATATCCTGGATCACTTCGCCAGAATTTACCTTGGCGCTCTGGCCATCGTGCCTGCCGACAAGGTGAAGTTCGCCGACATGCTGCGCGCCATGATCACTGCCGATAGAGAAATCTTCGGCGGCAGATATCGCGAAAGCATCGAGCACGGCTGGAAAGACCACGGTGTCACGCTGGATTCATCCAGCAAGAGAAAGTTGGCTGCGTAACCAACTACGCAAAGCGGAGGGACTAGCTCTCTCCGCTTTGCACTTACGCTAGGTACACCGTTGGTAGTGGAAAGCCACCGGTCTTCCTCGCGTACTTACCAGTTCTTGATTTTGACAAGGAGATTCCTATGTTTAAGAACTTGTTCAACGCTCTGCGAAATGCACTCGCAGCACTTCGGCGTTTGCTCACTTTTGGTTCACGCAAAGCCGGCAGTCCGGATGAAAATCCCAAGCGCCGCTATGATTTGAACTGGAAACTGACCGGCTATTTCAACAATGCCGATCATCCAGCAATTAGCGCCGACTACGACCGACTTGCCAAAGAAGAAGGCGACGGCAATACCATCACCTGCTTCAACACCGACAAAGACTGGCAATGCAAAATGGGCGGCTGCCACGACCCGGGCACCGAGATAATCGAGCGTCCAGGATGGGAAGACGAAAACCGCACCGTAGCCAGCCGCAAAGGCCCGCCTCATCTAACGCATGCCGAGCGCAAGGCGTGGTACGACGAAGTGAAGGCGAAGCACAGCTAAGCCAAACGCATCAATGCAGAACCGGGAGTGAGGACAGCGGGCGCATGCAATGCGCCCCTACAAAGTACCTCGCAACCAGTTCTGCGTTTTTGCTTTTTTGACTTTTTGTACGATGTGCCGTAGTAGTTGCCACAAGAGCAAATCGCCAGCCGCGCTAGCTTGCTTACGCGTAGAATCCCCCATCTACACGTCCCACAGATCTATCATTCATTACTAACTAATTTGTTATGGTCGAGATAGACCATTTCAAATTCAATTTTGGAAAACAAGCACTTATAGCCTAAAACCCTATTGCTTCTTACATCGCAAACATCTGTCGCCTTACTTATCGCGACGGGTTTTCGGCTGCGCATTGTCTCGCATAACAATCAGAGGTCACCTTATGGACTTAACACAAGTACTCCTGCTCATTCTTGTCGCGCCATTCGGCGCCGGACTTGTTGCCTACAAGCTTTTGTTGTCAATAAAGCTGGCAAACGAAAAACATCAAGACGCTCTTGATCTAGCTATTTCCTTAGCCTGCCAACTCTCCTTTCTCTATCCATTTATCGGCGGAATAATGGGAGTCTTTCTCATCCCGTTTAAATCACCGATGATGCTCGTTTTTCTAGCATCCGTCTCATTTGCGATTGGCTTCTGCTTCGTACGCATAAACGCGGCCGATCGCGCAATAAAAGCACGCGAAAAACGCACAGTGCGCGTTGAGCTGGAGGAAGAAACATTTGACCAATTGAAACAGATCCAAGTCAAGACAGGCGTGTGGGTTGGCGACCAAGTAAAGCAAATCGTCGAAACTTCACTCCGGTGGAAATATCTTGAGACAAGTTCGCACGCCTGGAAAAAGCAGCTCTACGTCAAAGGACGCAAACTCACCGCAGCGACTGTCTGGACGACCATGGGAGCAAACAAGCTCTCAGTCGAGCAAGCCGCCGACAACTGGGACTTGCCGCAAGAAGCCATTGGAGAAATTGTCGCTTACTGCGAAGCGAACAAAACGCTTCTCAAAAAAGAAGCCGCGGAGGAGCTGCGCCTGATGAATGAAAGCCACTGCACCTTTAAGCCAAAGGAGAACTGACGATGACACACGAATCACCACTTACAACTGCAGCCGTTACTGCCGCCAGCGCTCTCAAAATGACCAGATCGGCAGCCTGGCAAACTTTCGCGCATGCGCAGCAAGAAGCCGTCAATGCAAAAGCACTGCTCATCGCACCGTCAGACTTGTTGTGCGGACTGTTGCTCAATGTACAAGCTGTCAACGCCCACGACGCATTGTTGAAGCTTGGTGTACAGCGCATCGACGAAACCCTGGCTGCCATTCGGTCTAATCGCACCATGCCGGCAACGATGAAAGACATCCTGCTCAGTCGTCTCTACGGGCACTACCGAGATGTCGTTGCGCGGTCAGTAAACGAAACAGAGAATCTTCTGGTTGAGAGACTGAAAACTTTACAGATGGACATCTTGCCGGAAATTGAAGAAATGGCTGCACAATCCATCAAGAGCTTTCGCGCATGCAACATAGACGATGATGAAGCAATTGATGCCGTCAGAGAGTTGCGTGAAGCAACCCTCAACGAAATCGCAAACATCCAATCTACCCTTCAGAAAACCAGCGCTTCGATTACTCAACGAGCGCTTAGCATCAACGAACCGGAAAAGCTGCTTTCATCGTGGCATTGGAGCATGAATAAAGGGTTTCCGCCGGCAGTAAATGCAACCGACATCGAGCATGTGTTCTCCAAAGAAAGTCAACACATTCTCTGTCTCGCGCGCGAAGTTGCTTGCGACAGCTGGATAGAAAACATGCACCTGCTGTACGCATTGGCAGCCGATTTCGAAGGACCCGGACAAAAAGCTCTCAAGGCAATCTCTGTTGATCCAACAATGTTGCGCTTACTTATTCAAGAACGCATGGCACCAAGTGAGGTAAACCCATGGAATTCATCACAAGAGAATTTGAGCTAACCCACAGACTCATTTCGATGATCAAGGACGCAGCGACAAAGACTCAACTCAACGAAGCCTGGGTCTTTGCCGCCCTCATAGAAGCCGGATTGAAACGTACAAGCACCGAAGACATTTGGTCGATTGAGACGAAGCGAAAGGGAAATACCTCTCTGCCAAAATACAGTGTTTGCATCAACACTGTACTCAACGACAAAATAAGAAACCTCGCTCGCCTGTGCAGCATCATCACGGATGACGGCGACTCCGACCTTGACGAGACAGCCGCCCGATTGCTCATTCTGGCGCTCACCGATCGAGAATCTGAATTCAAAGACAGCTTAAACCAGGATGACCTCGATCAACTCTTCTTGTCCAATCCGGAGCTGGGACTAAAAATTCGCAGCTAGCCTATTCAAAAGCGGAATCGACTTCATCGTCGATTTCTCTTTTGCTTAATTATCACTATGCTATATAGTTGCTAACCGCAAAAAAGTTCAAGAGCATAGCCAACAACGCTCTTGAACTTAAATTTACTGCAAATGCGCATCCAACCAGAAGTTGAGCACATCAATGATGCCGGGCTCAATCTCGGTTGTTTCCACTAGAAGGTGTCCCTTGTCCTGCAACAAGACTAGGGTCTTGTCCGAATTCAACATATTTCCATATTGCTTGATAGTGGACTTCGGATTGCATAGACGATCCTTCTTGCCGACAACAAAAAGCACCGGCTCATCCGACGGAATTGAAGCAACGCTTTTTCTGCCCTTCATGTTGAAGAAGAGACTTTGAAAAAGGTCGACTATCGATTGATTGTTGCGACTCAACGGGTCGTTGATTTGTGCAAGCGCTTGCTTGCGGTCGTCAGACAAGCGATTCTTCAGGTATGGAGCTACACTCAAACCGCCATGCGGGCTTGTGAGTCCACGCGCAAATGTCACAAGCATGTACGGATGGAAAAACAAATGCGGCTTTACGTAGGGATTAATCAGAACACCACCGGCAACCAAGTCTGGAGCATCAGCCAAAAGCTTTTCAGCCATATTTGCGCCAAGACTTTCGCCAAGCACAAACACCGGTACATTCGGGAAATACTCGTGCAATCTTTGGATGATTGCAACTGAATCGGCTTCGCTCTTGGCGTAATTGAATCGTTTGTCTTCGGATGTACCAAATCCCTCATGCACCCATTTGCCGTAACCACGCATATCCAAGGACACAAGCATGACATTTTTCTCGGCCATGGCCTGTCCCAAAGTACGGAATGAGCGGCCGTGCAGGCAACCACCATGAAGAGCAACTACGATTGCTTTTGGCGATGAATTCGTGAGCATCCAAGTATAGACCGGTAAGTGCATGTCCTGAAAAAGTGTGGAGTCAAAATCCTCAACCACTTGCGACTGAGCAAATCCAGTCTGCGATGAGGCAAACAGAAGAAAAGTAGCGACGAAGAGTGATAAGAGTCTTGCCGAAAATGAGCGGCAAGCAACAACAAGCTGTCTCATGATGACACCTCTGGTAAAAATTTTGGGGCTAGATTCTGGTGAGTTGGCTTTAAAGTGAGCCCACTTTTCGTGGGCTCACTTTAACTACACGCTCTTATGGTGCAATATTGGTCTCAGGATTTGTGTAGGTGTGCGTCATGCCATAACGCAAAAGATCGGCATAACGAATTGCTTCTTGCGTAAGCTTTTCCCTGTCAGGAAAACGGTCACCTCCTTCGCGAGTTCCATAACGCAGAAGCAATGCGTGCAAAGCCACTTGCGCTGAATACACTCTGTCACGCTCAAATCTCTCCTTTTCGGAAATCTTCGCATCATATCTGTTCGACGGATAAGTATTTGGTGCGTAACCATAAGGCGGCGGCATGTCGTTTGACTTTCCATACTGCTGCACATGCTGGCTATAATGCATCAAATACTCAGGCGAAGCTTGCTGAGAGTAATTTTGCACTGGGTAGGGATTTGTTCTTGGTCCATAGCTATAACCATACGTGTTACCGTAATAAGCAGCATTGGGAATATTACCGTCGATGTAATACTCGTTGGGATTTTGCCTTTTCGGTATTGGATAGCCATAGAACTCAGGTCTTTTCGGTCTGAAGTCCTTGTTAGGAAGACCATAAGGAATGCTTACTGTCGCTTTCTTTGTCACCTGCTTTTTGGCAGGTGTTTTCGCTTCCACTGCCTCAACTGCCGCAAAAGCAAAACTAAAAGCCAGCAATGCTCCTAGAATTCGCACTTTTCTTACCATGATTTTTCTCCTTCAAAATTGCTAATGAAGGGAAAACTGAACAGCGGCTGTGTTTCAACAATGCTGTTCAGTTGTTCCGCTCAGTAGCTGATTAGAGACGATGACGTCCCGTGAAGCGGGATTTGTAATCGTCGTTTTCATTCAAGATTTCGCCTCGAACGAATTTTCCTACACCGAATGTTTCGGGTAGGTTCTGCAACTCGAGTTTCTTCTTAGACGTTGCAGTAAAGCTCAACTCAGATTCAGTGATGGCAACGGTCAAACTGCCGGTACCAAACTTGTCTTCAAACGACTGGGCTGTTTTCTCAACCAAAGATTTTGCGTTTCTCACCTTGTCCTTGAGGGTATAGGTGACTCGGTAGTTAGGATTTGCTTTGGGTGGAACCCAGCCTTGTGGAACTAAACTCATATTGCTTTCCTCGCAATTGGGGATGTGCACTGAAACAAGCACCAGAAAAACTAGGCAACACAAACCGCCAGGCACTTGCCTGCGATAAATGTCTTGTGTTCCTAACCTGTACGCTTTTCTAGCCGATCAATGTTCCAATAACTAAATAGTTATATATAGGCCTTGAACCTAACAAAATTGGAACTTCAAATTCAAATTAACGCTTTGTCATTCTCCGCGAAGTACTCCGGCGGTCTGTTGACCGGGTCGTACTGTCTGGCGAGGATTTCGTTTTCCATCTTCGCGAGCATCTTTGGTTGCGCTTTATATTCACGGCCTACAAGGCGACGAAGCGTCCGCCATACGGCGACAACCGACTTCACCAACGAAAGTCTCGGTCTGTAGAAGAAAAGCTTGCCCCAGTGCTTCAGACGGAATCTGAACGACTTCAAATAGAGCAGGTCATACAACATCTTGTCGAACGAATAAAGCAAAACATCGGCATCTGGAAGAGCCTGCTCAAGCGGCTTCAAGTACAAGCGCGCCGGATACTTCGCGGCAAATATTCTGCCGGCTTGTTCATAAAGCGCTACTGTCTTAGCCGCGATTTCCTTACGCTGAAACTCGTCTAACACACGCTTGCGTGCGTTAACCGCAAGTCTGCGACGCTCGTTTTCGTCTTGCAACAACTTCAGCAATGACGCGGCTATTGCATCAGGGTCACGAGGCGGAATAATTATTCCCGACTCACCGGCAACGATGTACTCTTTCGTACCGCCGCCTGACGTGCCAATTACAGGCAATCCGCAAGACATTGCTTCCAAGCAAGTGTACGGCGAATTGTCATAGACAGACGGCACGATAGAAATATCAGCCGATCGATAATACGACGGCAATTCCGCCAAAGGCACACGGTTGATAAATTGCACATGCTGCGTGCAGCCATGCGCCCGCAACGAGTCTTGCAGTTCAGCAAGCACGGATCTCTGTCCTTTTGCGTTGTTGGTGTCATCACCAATAATCACAAAACGCACATTGGAAAACTTCTCTATTACTTTCGGAATAGCATTGACCAGATCACCAATACCCTTGCGTTCTTCCAAGCGTCCTACAAATAGAACAGTCAACTTACCGTCGCTAGCGAGCGATTTCGGACCTTCCGGAGAAAACTTATTTGGATCAATTGGATTTCTGACTATAGTAATTCGCTCGCGCGGATAATGCATGTCTTCAGCGACAAAATCAGCCAAATCTTCACTCGGCGATGTAATTACATCAGCAGAAATCATCGCCATTCTTTCAAGCATGGCGACAAACTGGTGATCAAAATTCGGACTGACATTATGCAGTTTCTCTGCAATAAATTTCGAATGGGGCGTATACAGTCTCACCAACATCGGCACAGCCTTAGTTACCGAAGGCACGAGTCCTTCAGCCAACAACTCCGGCGTATCGACAACATCAAAAGGCTTCTCTTCGTGAAGCTCAATAAATTTCTGCCAAAGCGCAGATGCTACTCGAATTACGTAGCGGCTGTACGGCATGCAAATCGAAACAGCGCCGAGGTCACCATAAATTTGGTGGGGCACAACTCTATGAACTTTTATGCCGTCTTGCTCGACTGTTTTTGCTTCGTCCTTAGCCAGAGCAATAACCACGACTTCGTGCCCGAGCTCTTTCAGCCCCTGGGCCAGGTGGTTGGCAAACGTCGCAATGCCGCCCCAGCCGGTATCAGGCGGATACTCCCGCGATATCAAGCAAATTCTCATGCCGTTATTTTAGATCATAGGAATTCAACCTAATTGAAACCTTTCTCACGGACGGCAGGCCGTTGATTTACTAGTACTTGACAACGCTTGGCGGCTAACTAGATTTGCTATATACAAGGTTCTCTACTTATTGCCGTGATATCATCGAGCACTCTTGATTACGGGGCTTGCCTGGCAAAAGCATGCTGTTTAACAGTTTTACCTATCTCGTATTTTTGCCAATCGTCGTCGCACTTTACTGGGTGTTGCCGCCTGTTTTTCGTCGCACACTTTTACTAATCGCCAGTTATCTCTTCTACATGAATTGGAAGCCTGCTTACGGCTTGCTAATTCTGGCACTGACCGTCGTTAACTATTTCCTTGGCTTAGCGATCCACAAATTTACCGACAAGCGCAAACCAATTCTGACGCTTGGGCTTATCTTCAACTTGGGCTGTCTCTGCTTTTACAAGTACGCGAATTTCTTGCTTGATTCGGCATGGCAATCTGCAACATGGCTACATACCAGCTTGCATTTGCCGATGAATCTTCCGGCAACAAGTCCGGCGCTGGATATTATTCTTCCGTTGGGAATTTCCTTCTTCACTTTTGAATTCATTCATTACATAGTTGATGTCTATCGCGGCAGCAAGCCTGTAACAAACTTCCGCAATTTTGCCTTGTTCGCAGCATTTTTCCCATCACAAATTGCCGGTCCAATTAAGCGCTTTCAAGATTTTGTTGAGCAAATGCTCACAGAGCCTGTGTTTAAACCTGCATATTTTCAATCGGGAATGTTTCTGATTTTCCTCGGACTATTCAAGAAAATCGTCCTTGGTGATAATCTCGGTCGCGTCGTAAATGCCGGATTTGCGCACCCTGAAACATTAGGCACAATGGATGCCTGGATAGCGGTTGCCGGATTTACTTTCCAAATCTTCTTTGATTTCTCAGGCTATACAGATATCGGTCGCGGCTCTGCGTTGTTGTTCGGCTACAAAGTGCCGGAGAATTTCAACTGGCCGTTTCTTGCAGCTAACCTCACCGACTTCTGGCGTCGCTGGCACATTTCCCTTTCAACATGGTTGCGCGACTATCTATTTATTCCTTTAGGTGGATCACGCGTTAGCCCATTACGCCAACAAATAAACGTCATGATCACGATGGTTCTTGGTGGTCTCTGGCACGGCGCTGCCTGGCACTATGTCATCTGGGGTGCATTCCACGGCTCAGGACTTGTGCTCAGTAAAGAATGGCACAATCTGGTAAGCCGTCTGCCTTGGTTGGCGCGTTTCAGACCGCACGCAATTTGGCATTATTCAGGCGTTGCATTCACATGGTTTTTCCTTTTCATGGCCGGCGTTATCTTCCGTGCCGACAATGTGCCGCACGCGTTGAATATGACCAAGCACATGTTCACGCTGGCTCCTTCGTATGCAGTCACTCATCAATTTTTGATGTCAACCTTGCCTATCACCATTTCACTTTATTTGGTATTTCTCTTGCTCTGCGCTTGGCGCGACAGCGTCGCCAGAAAGGGCGAGCACGCCAATGCTTCCGTTAAGAAATTCATGACCAGCACTGCCAACTGGTGGCAAGGTTCATGTCCCGCGCAAATTGCCGTATATGCCGGCATGGCAATAATTATCCTAGGTTTTGCTCCGCGCCAGGTGGCGCCATTCATCTACTTCCAATTCTGAGGAAACATGTCACCTGTAACCACATCACCAACTGTAAAAACACCAGCCGAGAGCCTCAAGAAGCCTCGTTCAAAGTGGCGCATGGCTTTGGAAACCACAGCGTTTCTAGCAGTGAGCGTTGCATTACTCGAATGGTTTCTACCAATTGCTGGTGTTGGACAAGAAGAGTTCTTGCAACCGGATACAAAGCTCGGCTGTCGTCACATTCCAAGCAAATATGTTGTCTGGCGTATGGAAGGTTTTTCCAGAGGACATTTAAACAGCACCGGATTGCGTGATGTTGAACACAATATTGAAAAAAAACCAGGCACAATACGAGTTGCCTTGCTTGGTGATAGCTCCACAGAAGGACTGCAAGTTCCACTAGAGGACACTTACGCAAGAATCGTTGAACAACAACTGAATGCAAACGGCACTCAGAAGTACGAAGTGATCAACTTCGCATGCTCCAGCTATTCAACCGGACAGCAACATGAGCAATTCTTGAACGAAGTGACCACCTACAAACCGGACATCACCGTTTTACTCTACAACCGTGGAGACGCCGTTGAGAATATTCGCAAGCCAGGCAAGTTGAATGTAGAGCCGCGTCCGTATTTCTATCTTGACCAACAAGGCAATCTGCAACCGGATAACTCTGTACTTAACTACAACAAAGCCAAGCTTTCTCCAAACCCGGTTTTTGATTTCTTGAGAGCGCACAGCAGCATCTATGGCGTCTTAAGCTCAACACATCTGGCACTTTGCACCAACGAACCGCTTTACGGCAAACTCAAAAATGCCTTTGATTGGCTTTCCAATTTGGGCAACACTAATAAGAATGTGTCCAATGTTTTGTATCCCGAACAAAACGCCTTTGAAGTAACACGCAGCTTACTCCTGGACTTAAACAAATCCTGCAAAGCAAACAACAGCAAATTCGTACTTTTAGTTTTTCCAAATACTTTAGGTGATCTGGATCTTGCCTACCAGGCTAAGCAGTTGCTCACTTTGAGCAAAGAAGAAAACTTCCCAAGCTTCGATCTGACGCAGTCTTTCTACGACTCGGGAAACCCCGGCGCGCTTTTCCTCGAATACCACTTCTCGTCCGCCGGACACAAAGTCGTCGCTGATCAGCTGACAAAACTTCTTCAGAAAACATAAAACCCTCCGCTAACAGCGCGAGGACTCCTTGGAGCTTTTCTCTTCAAGGTAGTCAACAATTATAGTTTTAAGGCCCTGTCTTATTTCTATTATGTATTTACACATGAATAAACGACTAAAACACAGACAGGTACCAATTAGCTTCTAACCCACACCCATAGCTCATTTCCGAAAACCACTCGGGGCATTTTGCTCTCCGGGTGGTTTCTTACTTGCCTGACTCATTCTTCGAAGATCACTAACGAGGAGCAATTCCGTATGAAGAAAAACAACTATCTCATTACCCTGGTTCGTTCAAACCACTCTCGTGATGTCTACGTGCCCAGCTTGGCACGACCCGAGAATGCAGCAATCATGAAGTCATCGGAGTTTGCTCAAACGGCGTTGCAGAAGGTCGCCAAGTCAGCAAACTGCAAGCTTAACTTCGTCTCGAATCCAGATGAGTTTGGCATCATCGGTGTCACCTGCGACGTTGCCACAGCAGAAGCAATACAGAAACAAACCAACCTGGTTGCCTCCGTTCTCAACATTCACGAGCCTTGTGTGACAGACCCTTGGGACTTGCTCGACGTTCTAAGAGACGAACAAACGCGCATCGGCTTTGCCGAGTTGCGTAATGAGCGGCGTTTCCAAAAAGACGTCGAAGCGGCCTTCTCCCGAATCAATCGAGCAAGCCTCAGAGAATTCTGCGCCGACTTAATTAAACTGTCCGGCGGAGAATTAATTCACCTCGATTTACCGGCAATAGGAAATTACTTGGGCTTGTCGCAAGATGAATTGAGTCAGTTCATGATTCTCTCGCCCAATACTCTGCAAGCAACCTTTCCCAGCCCAGGCACTTCCGCAACCGTGATCAATCGAGCATACGCGCTTCTGGTAATTGCTTATCATCTGCGCAAAATTTTCGAAAGGCACGATCGCGCCACTGCCTGGATGCTGCGCACACAGCCGGAAGGCTGGCAACACAAAGGCCTCTCGGCAAAGGACTGCCTGCTGAACGGCTATTACATGCCAGTTTACAGTCACCTCACAGAAATAACTAGAAGACCTGACAGACCACTTGTTGGAGGAACACACGGATGTTCACACGATTATTTTCACGCCTCAAGACGTTTTTAAAGAAAGGCGAAACAACGACGAAGAAAGAGCAAGATGCGCCTTCTTTGGTTGACTACAGCGAAGAGCTCGTCAATTTCCAAAGCGGCACTCTTCGCATTTGCGGTACACTCACCCGTCCCAATACTGACCGTTTGTGTCCGGCAGTCGTGCTCATCCACGGCTCCGGACCACACACAAGAGACGAAGTAATCGGACCACACAAGCCATTTCAATTGCTGGCCGATTACTTAAGCCGCCGAGGAATTGCCGTGCTGCGCTACGACAAGCGCGGCATTGCTTATTCTGACGGTGATTATTCTGCGTCCACCTTTTACGACTTTGCTGATGATGCCGAAGCTGCATTCAAGTTTTTACATTCACGCGAAGATATCGACACGCGGCAGATAGGACTTGCCGGACACAGCCAAGGTGGATTAATTGCCCCTATCGTGGCGAGCCGAAATTCCTACGTCGCTTTTGTCGTGTTGTTGGCAGCGCCGGCTATAAATGCCGATGCGTTGCTCAAATCGCAACTTAAGACCTACGACAAAATTCGAGGACTCGACGACAGGCACATCAGGCACAACTTGCGCCTTGCCCAGAAAGCAAACGACATCGTAAGAGCAGAGCCGAATAATATAATCGCCGCGCAAAAAATAGCGGACTTGCGCAGGGGTCATTTCTATGAAGAAATTCACAGACCCTTCATGGACAGCAGAATAGAGGAGCTTACAAGCAATGGACATCGCTGCTTCCTCAATCATGACCCACGCCCAGTTCTTTCCACACTCACATGTCCGGTGTTGGCACTGAATGGCGAAAAAGACATGCAAGTATTTGCCGATGAGAACCTTTCATCAATCAGATCTTGTCTATCACGCAACAAAAAAGCTCTAGCCATAAAACTAGCCGGCTTAAATCACATATTCCAAACCTGCAAAACAGGTTTGCCAGACGAGTACGAACTACTGCCAGAGACCCTGGCACCAACAGTTTTGCAACTCATCAGTGACTGGATAACCAAAACAACCAGTCACTAACTCAACGCTTTGCATTCTGCGTATGCAGAAGGAGGCCATTATGAGCAAAGAACATTGCCACGAGATCGAAGTAAAGTACAAAGTGCAAAAAGACAAAGTCGAAAAAATAATTGCTTCTCTGGAGAAACTTGGCTTCACATTCAAGTCAACCACTAAAGTCATGGATAAGTGGCTCCCAATGGGGAAAGAATGGATACGCCTTCGCGAACAAAAGAAAATCAACGGCGGAAGCAAGCATCAAATCGCCAGCAAAAAGACAATCGAAAAAGACGGCGGACTCAAGAACAAATGCGAAGCCGAGTCTGACATCGACAAATTCACGTCATCCGTTTTGCTCAATCTAGCAAAACACATTCGACGCGCTCTCCCTACAGTCCACAAAACACGCACGACTTTCGCTGCCACCATCAACGGTCGCAAGTACACCGCTGTAATCGACCACGTTGAAAAACTGGGCAAATTCAACGGCTACTACTTCGAGCTGGAAACACTAGTCCCCTTCAAGGTGGACGATCCAACCGCCAAGTCAGACGTGAAAAAGCTAGCCTTCAAGCTGCTGTCCCTGGCTTACAAAGGCGTCAAAGGAAAACCAACAAAGTGCGAGTTGATGTCCTACCGCAAAATGGCTTTGGCTCAACAGGCCAAACAGCGCCGAGCAAAACAAGTAAAGCTCAAGCTAAAGCCAGCCAAACCAAAACGCGCAGTTAAGCGACAACCAACTCACCACTGTCACTAACCTTCGGGATGGTGATCTCCCATTCTGCCCTGAAAGGGCGCATTGCATGCGCCCTTTCGACAGACCACTCACAGACATTGCAGGCACCTGGGCATTTAATCCACCTTTCAGCTAAGGAATCAGATCAAACTGTCGTACATGCCTAGGTCTATAAACGGAAAAGTCCCTCCGGTCAAGCGTGAAGATAGTTTTGACTGATCGTCTTTCAGCAATCACCAATATCTCGGCGTCGGCAAAGTCCATCGGCAAATCGATGTACTTTTCCATTAGTTCAAACGCTCTAGACAATTCATGCCCTTGAATGTATTCGAGGGCAAGCGGGATACCCATCAGCAATGTCTCTACGGCCCTGATGCTCGACACAGAACTCGGTAATACAGCAAACACCTCTGCCAAAGCTGATACTGTCGTTACCATCCTTGCCGTCGGCGGCACGGCCTTTAAGGTGGCAACACACTGGGCATGCTTGCTGTCTCGCTGGCGAGCCAGTGCAATAAGCGGCCCGGCATCAACGATTATCTCGCGAGGCTCTTTCACGAAGCTTCTTTCTCCTTACCTGCTGATTACTCGCGAGGTCAATATCAGCCCGATCATCAATCGGCTTGAAACCGGCATCCACAAGACGCTGATAAGGACTTTTGTCGGTGGCCGCCACTAGTTCCGAACAATACTTGCTTAGAGCCTGCCGAATTATTTGCGAGCGCGACTGCCCAGTGTTGTTAATAATTCGCTGAAGCAAGGATTCCAACTCCGGATCCAGTCGAAACGAGCTTGTCATAAAAGCTATCCTCTGTATTACATTCGATATTACAACAAAACTCGACGGCTGGCAATGACAGCCGGCTAATCCAGGCCCTTGCCCAGACGCTTGCTGATACCGCTTGCAATGAGCGACTCCATCGGCAGGCGTGCGCATCAAGGAATGTCTATCACGAATACAACTTCAATGGCACAAGTCGAGCTATTCGCTGAAAATCCTTGTCGCCAGTAAAGAGTTGACAATCATATCGAATAGCAGCGGCTGCAATTAGCGCATCTGCCGTACTGGTCGTAACGCCCTTAGCCCGACATGCAGCGCTAAGGTCAGCTGCGTATAAGTAATCATCTCTGCTTAGTTCGAGCAAGGGAAACCAGGAAAGCCGCTCGATCAACTTGTTCCTTTCCTTCGACGCCCTAAATCCTCTTACGACCTCAAACAAAATTATGCCAGTAAGCAAAATCGCATGTTCGCTATCAATAAGTGAGCTTAACTTGTCAGACAAAGAGTTAGCCGACTTGCCCTTTTCATTAAGCGCATCAAGCCAAACAGATGTATCGACAAGTACCTTCACCGTTTACGCCTCAAGGCTTTGTAATCATAGCCTTGCTCAAGATGGAGCTTGCCGAATAACTGGGCAATCTCTTTACGCTTGCGACGGCTAATGTATTCCTCTAAGGCTTCATTAACCGTCTCGCGTTTTGTCTTGCGTCCACCGACGCGAAGGGCTTGAGCAAGTAGCTGTTCGTTAATATTCAGGTTGGTGGCCACAATTCTTACCTCTGTGTAATATTCTACACAATAGGCCACACATTGGCAACAATATGCCGAATCACACACTGTCCAGATGCTTGCTGATCCCGCTTGTATGAGCGACTACATCAGAAGGCGTGCGGTCCCGAGTTGATTCAGCAACTCAGGGGCTCAAGCACCTTTAGAACACCGACACAGAAACGATACTCAATTATATTCAGCGAGGACAACACAATGGCTGACACCACTGGATTTGGTCACTTACCAGGAAGTAACGCCGGAGGTGGACCCTTGAATCGGGCAATTGTCGATGAGCGACTCTTAGCTATGTTCGATTCAAGCTCGCCACCTCAAGACACTATATTTATTTTGCCGGTGCATATTATCTTCGACGAAAAAGATGGATATGTGTCACCACAGGCTCTGCGCAACATTCAAAAACATGCCTCTGAGCTTGAACATTGGTTCGGCAATGGGTACACGGGAGAGACCTTTGCTTTGCAAGGCAACTTATCGAGACGACAGCTAGCGTATGTATCTAGACAACCAGGAGTTAAGTACATATGGCTCTTAGCGGATCGTTGCAGATGGACATACTCCTGGCCAACTAAATAACAAGGGAGCACTAACATGAATTCAAAACTCGTTTCTACTATGTACGGAGAATCAGTGCCGTGCTGGATCAACAAATCAAAAATTCACTCAGACCTACTGCACCTGTACGAAAAGCCAAGCATTCTGACTTACGCTTACGAATTATTTCCCGTGCACATAACTTTCGACGAAAGCAGCGGTAGCCTTGATGAAACATCACTCCGAGCAATTCGTGAACTCGCGATATTCGAGAAATATCACAGGGGAATGGAGACCTGGACAGGCAATGGCTGGACAGGTGAAACATTTGCACTAAGAGGCGTCGTTGATAGAGCAAGCCTTCAATATATCTCTAACATCCCAGGGGTCAAAGCCATTTTCAAAATAATCGAAGTGGACATAGAAGACCTCAACACCCAACATTGGCAATAGACTAAGGAGAAACATCATGAAAATACTGAAATTCTTGGGCGACTTCGCAATTAGAGCTGCGCTGTTTGTATTGGACGTCTGTGATTACGCAAGCATTGTCTTGCACGGCTGGTTACTGGCTGCTCGCAGACGCATGGCACCGGCCGCTGCGTAGTCGCTCACATAGTCCAAATTGAACGCACGCTTCGCACGAAGCGTGCGTTTTTGTTCAGGAGACCCAAAATGATTCAGAATTCAAAGATAACAGCAGACATGTACACAGCCGCATCGCAGTCAGACCTGGCAACTTATGGTTACATCTTCATGGTCACCGACCAGGGAGTTACCTGCTACGCTCCGGCAACCCGAATCGAAGAAGCGCGAGATTTCATTCAGCGGATGAAGGCGATTAAGGTCACAGGTGTCAATCATGTCGACTGGGAAATTAGCAAAGCTAATATTCCGCAGACAAGTAACAAGAACGTACTTGCGTTACAAGCGGCGCTTGATGCAGCAAAGCTTTCGAAGCAAGTGTTGGTGTTTGCCAATGACGGCATTAAAGTCAACACGAACGGTCCGACATTCGAAGTGCATCTGGCGCTTTTCCTTTTGAGGACGGCGAATATTCCCGTCTACGAGAACGGCTTTTTCACGCACGGGATGTAACGCATGCGGTGTAGGGGCGCATTGCAATGCGCCCGTTTCGAAGAGTCTCACGACTTTAACACGTGAGACTCTTCGCGCCTTACAGCCACTCAGAATGACTGGTCTTGGACAAGGGCGCATGCAATGCGCCCCTACGAGGACAGTACGCAACGGCGGATTCTTATTTGCAGAATTTACACTATACGACCTAGTATCTATCCTTGCGGTTTTTCACATAGACAAAGCGTTTTACTTATTGCATTCTGTACTTCACTGGCGGAGAACATTTGTGTCTGGACCATGGGATGCTCTTAAACGACTTACGCGAGGCGCTGACAGGCAGTCTCAGGACACAACGCCGTTTCAGGATTACACGTCTCATCCTCAAGAACGCAAGCCGTTTGTATTAAACGGAAAAGTCGAGGAGATAGGCACCGCAACATATCCTCAGCAAGGACGCGTGCAAGAGCAACCACGCATCCCGCTTCAAGCTCAATATGGGCGACAGGAAACCTTGCAAGGACGCGCAGAGCAGACTTACATACCGGCGGGCATAGACCAATACCGAGAAAAAGACGGCTACAACGTTCAGCTTTATCTCGAGAAAAATCCTCAACATCCGGTTATTGCCGGCTTCAAAAAATACTTCGTCGACTACCAGGAAGTGTGCGTTTCGGAAGACGAAGACCTCAATGGCATGGCCACATACATGCAGCGCGCTTTAGAGCGGCAGGGAATTAACCTACCAAGGCAAACGCTAAGAGTTTTACACCAATTCGACATGGCAATTCCTGTCGGCATGCCTGATGGAAAACGGATTTATGGCAGCTACCAGCGCCTAAATACATCGGACAGACAGGTCGACACAATCTCGACTGAGGGTGAGCTTTTCACCGATCGCAGCATTGATGGTCGCCCACACCGCTTCTTTGTGGGATTAGCCAAATTCGATAAGCTGGACGGTACGTGCAGTTACACCAGAGCGGTAATTATTCCGCTAGAGCGTACTTATCCAAACAGGCCAACGGAAATTGAGTCATTTAGATATTGGAGTAGCGACATCAATAGACCCGGTGACGACCAGAGCATGAGAATGCCGCAGCTTGAATCACTTCCGCCACATTTGCAGCGAGTGATAACAGGCTATCCGGGAATGCTGTTCAAGCGTTAAACACTTAAGTTAAGCAGCTAAACGATTATCTACGAAGTTCAGAAACTTGTTGGTGTTGGTGTCGCGCTTACCTGCTAATTCGTCCTGCGCACCAAAATCAATGTAGCCTTTTTCGCCACCAACAACGCTGGCTGCTGGAAAACCTTGCGGTACTTTCGCATCAGCAACTTTTGTATCTTGCTCTACTTTGTTAGCACCACGCAGTTCCTGGGCATACGCCTTGCCGTAAAGTCCTTCATCCATCATTTCCATGAAAGCTGCGGCCGCTCCACCAGATTTTTTGTCCGTAGCAGAAGCTTTAGTTTGTGGTCCATCCCAAACGCCTTGAAGCAAGCGAGCTGTGCCAGCGTCGCTGCTGTTTAGTAATTGACTTTGTATTTGCCTTGCGTCAGAAGATAGCACGCCTTGGACTCCTATCCATATTGGGTCAATTAAACCACGAAAAGAGTTGATGTCAAGCAGAATTAACTGGGCAAATCTTTGGGTCCAAAAGACCTCGTAAGCAGCTCTGGCAGACGGATTACGGTCACGGAGCCATTACCGGCATCGACAATAACATCTATCTCCGGAGCGAATTCATTTAATACCTGACGGCAGATGCCGCAAGGCCAACAATCGTCGGTTTCAGAACAATGAACGGCAACAGCCACAAATTTGCGACATCCTTCAGATACAGCTTTCTGAACAGCTGTTTGCTCGGCGCATCTTGTCGCTCCGTATGAGGCGTTTTCAACGTTGCAGCCGGAGAATACTCTCCCGTCGTCTCCCAACAAAGCTGCTCCAACTGGAAATTTAGAATAAGGAGCATACGCGCGTTTTGCCGCTTCTTTTGCTGCCTTCAGTAACTCAACATATTTCGGATTTGTCTCTGACATAACTTGCCCTTCTAGTGAGCTATTACATTGTTGGACTCGACCGTCCTGCTAACTGTTCATTTTGCTGTTGGTTGTATTGTTGTTGGATTTGTTGTTGCTGTGGCTGTTGATGATCACACTGATAGTGATCGTCGTAATAAATATTATGATCACCTGCGTATCTCATGCGATTGCCATAGTTTGTAACCACATGCTCAGGCTGATTCACAACAACATCTGTTGCCACATACGGAGCAGGCAATGCACGCAATTCTGCCAAGCCGGCAATGCAGCGAGCTTTCAATTCTTCGTCGTCACCTGCACATGCCCAAGCTGACTTGTATTCATTGATAGCAACATCAACATGACCGTGATAGCGATGCGCTTGTGCTAATTGATAGCGAGCTTCGCCATCGTATGGATGACGCTTCAAGTGATGGGATATTGGTGTAATTGGAATATCCCAACGACCGTGTCTAACAATTCCCGGAGTCAATCTGCCGATGTGTCCAACTTCTACATCATGCAACTCTTCGAGATCCGGACGCTTAAGTGGAGGACCACTGTACATCACTTTCGCTTCTTGCACACCGAAGCTTTCTTGTGGTGATGCAAAAACTAGAGAGGTGTACGGCGCGTAAGAATAAGCCGTGCAGACATTACCTTTGTTATCGAAAAGGCGATGACCATTTGGTCCGTACAAAGACGCGAGGTCGGCCATTCCCAGAACATTTCCCTGCATATGAATGATGAAGTTGGATGTGACTACTTCACCAGGGCTTCTTTCAAATTGGTGTAGTTCGTATGTTACTTGGTGTGTTGCGTTGTACCAGTAATAAGACTTTCTTTGGCCAAAGCGCTCTGAGTTTTCGTTGAATGGTCTACCGATTAAATGCTCGAAATAATCCAGATGCATAAACTCCGGACGCTGCGAAAGTACATCAAGCAATTCTTGATTTACACCAGTGATTGCCTGACACGGAAGTGCAATTCCGCAAGCGAGGAAGAGGAAAGCTGCTATTAAAAATAAACGTCTCATCATAATTTCTCAAAGCGCAGTGCCGCGCGGCTTTCAATTATACCTTGTCCGGTTCTCTGTCCGTTGTAGGGGCGCATTGCATGCGCCCTTGTCCATACTAGCGAAGCTGCGTCAGAGGTATGTTGAGTTACCCCTTGGCGACCTGCTTCTATAGAGCACTTCAAAGCACTAAGGTAAAGCTATAAATTACAGCTTCGTTTTCCAGTTAGAAAACTCTATTTAGCTAAACCAATTCAGCATTTCCAAAACCCCTGCACCTTGCCTTAGCAAGTCGGGGGTTTTCTCACATCGTCCTACCGCAAGTTCTTGCCACGCGCACAGCGCAAATGAGGTAACCATGAATCTAGCCAAAACACTAACCTTTTGCCAGCCGCCAGGTCGCAACTATGTTCTTCCCAACGGCAAAATCGCAGCCGCATTTTTTGATTTCGATGGAACAATTGCCGAGTGCGAGCCTGACTTTGTGCGCGCCAAGAAAATGTTCTGGCGTTTTTTGCGGCACCTGGGCTTCAGCAAGCATGAAGCTGCCGAAATGTTCGCCAAAATTGAGCACGAGAATATGAGCCTCAAAGGCTTTGAAGTGCACATGCTCGGCGAAGCGATGGCTCAAACCTATCGCGCACTCTGCAAACGTCACGGCAAGCGCGTCAATTCCGACGACGAACTCATCTGTCGCGAAATCGGACGTCACCCATATTGGAGAAAGCCGCGCGAGTTCAAAGATGCGTTGCCTGTGTTGAACCGCACTCAACACAACTTCCTGATGGTGTTGGTGACAATCGGCAATCGAGAAGCGCAAAAATACAAAGCAAAAATGCTTGGACTGCAGTTCGATGAAATGATCATCACTTCAGAATCCAACAAAAGATTGCTTGTAGCTAACGCTATCAAAGATTGCAACATCGATCCAAACTACTCATTCATGAAGGGCAACAGCGCTCGATCTGACGGAGATGTCGGTCACGTGACCAACGTCATCTACAATCCGCTGGAAACAGGACTGAAATTCGATGAAGCCGAATTGCCGAAGAATACAGGCTTCGAAGTCTTCATCGTGAAAAGCTGGCGCGAAGCCGAAGAACAAGGCATCATGCGCCTGGTGCGCAGACGCCGCTACTTGCTTGGCGATCAGCACACGTATGCCGAATCTGCCGAAGACGGCATGAGCCAGGATATGTTCAATCCGATTGTGTAACGTCGTTCCCTCTTCCTCTTTGTCATTTCGACCGACTGAGCGCCAGCGAAGGAGTGGAGAAATCTGCGTTGTGGAATCATTGACGGTGTTGATCAACAGCAACGTCGATAAGCCATAGCGGATTTCTCGACTACAGCTGCTACGCAGCTTTCGCTCGAAATGACAAGGGAGGGGACAAAATCATTTTTTTGATCTGGTTTACTACCAGCCATCGTAGAACCCAATCAACTTCCCAACAACACCGGCTGCTCGTAAAAGTCATGCTTCGGTAGCTGTTCGTGCAAGTAAGCCGAAATAGCTTCATCCGGCTGCTTACCTTGCCTTTCGGCATCCATTACCAAAGTCTTTTCAGTGGTTTCACTCAAGCCAAGCAACTTCGCCGACTCGTTGTACTCGTGCAACAGAATTTCATGGCCTGTTACACCGCCATGCTCAACAGCTTCTGGCAACTCAACATGGTCCACGTGACCGTGCCCAAGTTGAGCCGGTTCCGCGGCCTTTGCCATTTCAGAGACTGCCGATTCGACGGCACTGGCTTGTTTCGAGTTGTCTTTCTTCATAAGTAGCGCTCGCAGTATCCGATATTCTTTATACCCAACAAAGAGTATTAGCGCACTGTAATTTTGCGCACTATAATGAATCTCGACACAAAAGAATTGGCAACACAATTGCTGCGTCTCATAAATCTAAAGGACTGGCTCATGAAACCGAGAACCCTCGCTACAGCGCTATTGACGGCAACTCTTGCACTTCAGGTAACCTTGCCGGCATTTGCTCAAGACCCGGACTCGCAAGCGGCGAGGGGCGTAGTAATTCTTGGACAATCCAGCCAATACACAACGGCCACCAATAAGCCGCAACGCTTTATGGACTACGTTGAACTCACCGCTGATGATGCCAGCTTGCCTTTGACTCTAAATATTCTCAACGGCAACACTGTGTCCCCCGGTTTTAATTGGATACGTGTTTCTCTTGCCGGCAAAACACTTTTCACACAAAATAATGTCCTGAACAAAAAACAAATTCCGTTTTCCGTCAGTGGTCTTTTGACAGGCGGCACCAGTCAGATAGTTGTAGAAGCCGGCGGCATTCCAGGATCAACTTTGTCCTGGAAATTAGTCGGTGCAAGAGTTGCTCCCGTACTGCAGTCCGGCAAGCCTGACAAAACCGGCACCGGCGACATCATTACACTTACAGGTTCGCATTTTGGCTCAAAACCGACTTCAAACACCGTGACTTTTGGTGGCATCAAAGCTGAAATTAAGACGGCTTCAGAAACCTCTCTCGATGTAGTAGTGCCGAGCAATGCAAAAGCCGGCGACAATAAGGTAACCGTTACCACAGCTGGTGTAACATCCAACGCAATCACTCTCATGGTCATTGCGCCGCCGGAATTGGAAGGTCTCAGTCTCATGTCAGGGCCGCCAGGACAAGAATTGACTATCAGTGGAAGAAACTTCTCCGCAAAAGCTTCGGAAAACACGGTGACAATTGCTGGCGCACAGGCAGAAGTAATTTCGTCGAGCACAAATAGCTTGACCGTCATAATTCCGGAAGTGTTCAACCCACAATATGCAGTGCCTGTTGCAGTGGAAGTGAACGGAGTTAAAGGGAAAAACTCCCTGACGATGGACATCTACAATCGCGTTTACTAAGTGTCGCGCTACAAATTTCATGGGAATATCCCATCACAAATCTGCGTTGCGCTAACTTCGCTAATTCAACACAAGTACCTCAGAGGGCACCCGTGGCAGGCTTTACACGCTTGTCAACACCCCAAAATGCCAACCTGAGCCAAATTTCAATTGCTTTACAACTCAAATTTAAATTACGTTGTAGCTATATATAAATTGGAATTTTTATTGGAACTGACTAGGACTTAAAAAACCAATTGCATTTGAACTTGAAACACATTGATTAGCCATTTGCTTGGTGCGTATCAATTCACGGCCCAAATTCCTTGGGATGCACTTGGTGCATTGCCATGAACACAACAGTTTTTTGTAGGGGCGCATTGCATGTGCCCTTTCTTGCTACCCCGCTGAGGTAATCCGTCATGAAAAGAAAAAACGCAATTCGGCAACAGCTAACGCCGCCGGAATTGTACGCAGTCATCACAGAAGCAATTTCTCACTATCACCTGAAACCAGCCGAGATTATTTCTCAGCTCTCACAAATCAAACCGGACTTTTCTTCGGACAAAGAAGTCGTTGACCAATTCCATCACGTCTTCGAACAAGTGGGTGATCCTTACAGCTGCATCGTAAAAACCGATGACGCCGGGGCCGACATTGATCCAGAAGATGACGACGACACTCCGGACGTAACGTTCGAGCGACTAGAGGCAAAACTCGGCCTCGTAAGAATTAGCAAGTTTCGACATAACACTTGCGCAGACAACTTTGCGTACGCCCTGAAAGCCCTCTCAGACTGTCGGGGTCTAATTATCGACTTGCGAGATAATCCAGGCGGATTGCATTTGGAAGCTTTGGACATTTCCCAGATGCTGCTTGCCGAAGGCAATCTCGGCGGACAGGCAATGGCCAGCAAAGACGGCTTCAAATCCGTTGACTACACACTGACCGCCAAGAAACTGGTTATAACCACCAGCAAATTGGACGGAAGTAATAAAAAGACGACTACGAAAAACCGCCGACAAAATTTGTTCGGTAATAAGCCCATCGTAGTTCTGGTTGACGAAAACACTAAGAGCGCCTCTGAGGTGCTTGCTTCTGTCTTGCAGGAGAACGGGCGAGCGAAGCTAATCGGTAAGAGAACTTTTGGTAAAGGACGCGGGACTAACAACTTAAGCGTGCCAAACGGCTTCGAGCTACAAGTGCTCGGATTCTATTGGTTCACTCCTAACGGTCATTGCATTGGAGCAAGTGCTATCGATCCGGACAGAGGAATTGTTCCGGACTACGATGCTAGCGACGAACTCCAATACATGACTCAAGCGCTTGAATTGCTGACGCAAGCCTAATAACACAAATCATGTCATTCCCCAAGAGCCGGTACACATTGTGCCGGCTCCGCATCTTTAGGTAAGTTTTTATGAAAATCAACATTCCAGCATACGCAATGAGCCTTCTCGGCTATCGCTCAGAATACGAAGGAAAACATGGCAACGTTTACCGATTGGTGTCCAACGGCATGCCGGTAATTCTTTGTCCAATTGAAAGTTCGAGCACCGTCGTCGTGAACGTACCCTACTGGGTTGGTTCACGCAACGAGCCGCCATTTGGAGCGACGCACTTCTTAGAGCACCTGATGTTTAAGGGCTCGAGAAAATTCAATCCGCGCAACGGCAATGATATTGAAACGGTGCACAAGAAGATAGGCGCCAGCAACAACGCCACCACCTGGTTGGACAGAACGCACTATTACACTCGCGCACGCTCGAAGTATCTCAAACTACTTCTTGAGATTGAAGCGGATCGCATGCAGTATCTCGAGTTCACTCAAGAAGATCGTGACTCTGAAATGACGGTGGTTCGCAATGAATTCGAAATTGGCGAGAATAATCCTCGGGAAGCATTGTCAAAAGCTGTTTGGGCCGCAGCCTTCACGTCACACCCGTATAAAACTTCGACAATTGGGACATTGGAAGAAGTCGAAAACGTAACCGTAGCTCAGCTCATGCATTTCTACAATACGTTTTACGCACCCAACAATGCAGCTGTTCAAGTAATCGGGAAATTCAACCCACTGGAAGCATTGACTTGGATATCGAAGTTCTTTTCACCCATACCTGCCAAGCCGATTCCGCCAATGATTTCGGTAGAGCCAGAACAGCAAGGCGAAAAGCGCGTCCTTGTTAAGCGCGCCGGAGACTCCTCAATAGTTCATATCGTCTACCATATTCCGGAAGCTCGACATGAAGACACCTATCCATTGGCAGTACTGGCGCAAATTCTCGGCTCATCGGCGACAAAGTCCGGTGTTTTGTACAAAACACTTATCGACACCAACATGGCCATCGAAGCAGACTGTGTAGGCAATCAGAACCGCGACCCTTCGCTGTTTGAAATCGTCGCGACTGTTGCTCCAGGGCAAAATCCTGAAGCCGTGGAACAAGTCATCCTCTCTCAACTAGATAAGCTTAAGAGCGAGCCCATAGAAAAAGGCAAGCTCGCTGATACCAAAAAGAGTATCAACAAGCATCTTATTCAGATGGCTGACGATCCAAGCAAACTGATGTGGCCATTAACTGAGGATATGAGTGCTGTGGGCTTTGAATGGTTTGATACTTTCTCCGATCAAATCAATAAAGTAACCAAAGAGCAGATCATGTCGGTCGCACAAAAGTACTTCAAGCAAGACAATCGCACAGTCGGCTACTTCATTCCCAAAGATGAAGAAGACGAAGAGCCTGAGCAACCAAGCCCACCGGATGATGACGATGAGACCCCTGAACTTACAAAAGGGCTTCAACGCGCGACATTATCCAATGGTCTAAATCTTGTTGTGCTGCCCAAACACGGCACCGGATTAGTCTCAGTTGCAGCAAAATTCCTCAACGGCGGCAATTATTTTGTCGACGAAGGTAATGGCTATGCACCTTCGATGGTTGCGAATATGCTCATCTATGGCTCGCAAGGATTGGACAAAAATCAACTTGCTACCGCTTTAGAAAAGCTGGGCATAGCTGAATTCGATTTTGCAGCAGGCACCTTTTTCAGCGGCATTTATGGCGGCGGCGCCAAGGTCGTTAAAGAAGATCTGCCGAAGTTCCTTTCGCTCTTTAGCAAAGTAGTTACAAAACCCACCTTCGACGAAGCCGAGTTGAAGAAGCTTTGTGAACAAACCAAGGGCGAGATTGAGAACACGCGCACAGATGAGGATTCACTTGCGGAAACAGCATTGTGTCAGTTGCTTTACGACAGCAAACAACCCTACTACCAGCACGACGTAGAGGAAAACCTGTCAGAGCTTTCGTCATTAACCAGAGATGATCTTGTTGAATTTTACAAGGCTCACTACAGCCCGAAATCCACTATCATTTCTATTGTTGGCGACATCACGACTGATGAAGCTGTCACTTTGATGGAAAAATACTTCGGTCAATGGTCGGGTCCGGAAGCTAAAAGTATTGCTGTCGAAGCTGTACCGCTGCCCGATAAGGCCACGCGCAAAGAAGTATTCGTCAAAGACAAGACTAGCGTGTCCATAGTCTGTGGACTACCGGCAAGCTTGAAGTTGACTGACGCGGACTATCCTGCCGCCTGGATAGCCAACTCTTGTCTTGGTGGAAACACTATCGATTCACGGCTTGGCAAAGTCATTCGTGTACAAGAAGGACTTACCTACGGCGTCAGGAGCAAGTTTGAAGATCTTTCATTCGGCTTTGCACCTTGGTCGATTGAGTTGACCGTCAATCCGGAAAATCTCGAGAAGGCTCTTGAACTTGTTCATCAGGTCACGCGAGATTATGTCGAGCATGGCATGACACAAGAGGAGCTTGATGACGAGAAAAGCCGATTGGTGGGCTACCACTACATCAGTCTCGACAACACGGCCGATTTGGCAAGTAGAGTCGCATCTTACGAGGCGCTTGGTCTTGGAGCGGGAGCCATTGACACTTTCGCCGAAAGGCTAATGGCTGTGACTCTTGAAGAAGTCAATGCAGCTATTAGGAAGTACTTCACGCTGGATCATGCCGTCACCGTCGTGGCAGGCACACTACTGAACCGATAAGCAACTCAGACAATCAAAGAAGCGCTCTCCCAAGGGCGCTTCTTTGTCATGTCTACAAATACACATCATCACCCTAAGGATTCCCTATGCAAAACAAACATCGACGAACACCAATGACTCGAGACGAAAAATTGAGTCGAGCCATTCAAGCACGCAAGAAACATCGCGATCTTAAAACAGCTGAAAAGCTCATCAACAGCGTGATGCGTTCACTGAAGACCGAACCAGATCGGAAACTAGCCAAAGAATACCTGATGAAGTCCTTCGAGCAACTCGGCTTGATCTATTTCGCGCGTGGACGCAACGGCCGTTCGCTCTACTACTTCAATAGAGCACTTAAGCTCGCCAAAGAAATCGACACACCGAAGACATATAACTACGAACTAATCCTTGCTCTATCCACAAGAGTTTATGTTGCGCGAGGCCGACGTGATTTAGCTGCCGAAATATTTGCGAAAATCATCGGCAGACTAATAGGAAGGGGCATCTTTCGGTTAGCCGCGGTCATTATCGACCTATACAAAGAGTTTCTGCGCGCAAACCACGAAAAGGAAGCTAGTTAGCAATCTGAAAAAGGCGCCGGCTTGAGAAGATCCCGGCGTCTTTACCAGCAACTGCTACTTCGACCAGCAGTTTCGACAAGTTGAGTCCGTAGCTAAATCCGTGTCCGTTACATCCGACGGCAAAATAGACATTTGGCAATCGCTCGAGCTCGCCGACTAAAGGCAAGCCGTCTTCAGTAAACGCCATAATGCCTGACCAACGATAATCAATTGGAACGCCGGCAGCTTCCGGGAAGCGATCTTTGATGTAGGATTCTAAAGAGTCCTGCACTTGTGGCGATGTGCAATCTGCATAACCCACTTCCGTATCCTGGAAGCACTGACGGCATCCACCTAAAAGAAATCTGTTATCTGGCAATTGGCGGAAGTACTCCCAACCATAATTGGCATAACAGACTTTTTCAAGAATGCGCTTGCGCAGAGGCTGCGTGACTAGTATTTGTCCCTTAATTGGTTGCACCCGATCTTTGAACCAAGGCTCAAGAAGTTGTGAATAAGCATTCGTTGCTAACAACACTTTGTCGCAATCAATGATGCGATTGGCAGTCATCACCTGCAGTTGCTTGTCTTGACGAATGGACATTACCGCCTCTTCGTCATAAAGCTGCACTCCACTTTCGGCAATCAATGCCTTGACCAACTTAACAGGATTCACCCCACCATCACAGGCGTTGTACAGAGCACCGTAATAGCTACGGTCTAGTGGATCTTGTTTAAGATACTCAACATCAAACCCGTCTTCGACCATCAGTTGATGGGATTCTTCTAAATCGTGCAATTCCTCAAGCGAGCAAGCCAGCAGATATGATCCTGATGGTTCATAGTTAAAATCTTGACTTATTCGCTTGGCTAATTCACCTATTAGCCTGACGTTTTCTTCAGTAAAGCGAAACAGCATCGAGGCAGTGTCTCGCCCATATTGCTTGACGGCCTCGTTGTAGTAAGAATGAATGCCGCGCAATAAAAATCCGGCATTGCGCCCTGACGCACCTGAGGCCATATGCTGCGATTCAACGATGCACACTCGCAAACCACGCTTGGACAACCAATATGCGCATCCTGCTCCCATGATGCCGCTGCCCACAATGACGACATCATACTTTTCTCTGGGTTTGTTTAACTCATCTTGCCAAATTGAAATAGTCATAACGGTATTATAGCGATCCCCATAATTCACGGTATAATAATTGCCGTTGTCAATTAGAGATTTGCAAGATGATGCTGTCCGAACTTAAACGAGAGATTGAAGCACTCGAGGAGCGCCTGACGAAAGTCAGGGACTATCTTTGACCCGAATAGGTTAAGTTCAGAACTCAAACATCTCGAAAACGAGACTTTAGAACCAGGATTTTGGGAAGACCAGAAGCGCGCTCAAACTGTTACACAGAAAATGAGCCGGCTTAAGGCATCTGTCGAACAATACGAGACTTGGCACCGCCTCCAGAGTGATTTGTCTGTGCTATTACAAATCGGGCTGGAAGAAAAAGACGAAAGCGTAGCCAAGGAAATTGAATCCGGCATCGACGCGCTCAACAAAGACCTGGAAAAATTCGAACTAACAAGACTTTTGTCCGGCGAATACGACGACTCGTCGGCAATTGTGACGATCAATGCCGGAGCTGGTGGCACCGATGCACAAGACTGGGCAGAGATGATGCTCAGAATGTATTTGCGCTGGTGCCAACGCAAAGGGTTTAAGACAGAAGTTTTAGATCAATCCGCCGGTGAAGAAGCAGGACTCAAGAGTGTTACATTTAGAGTCGATGGGCCCTTCGCATTCGGCTATCTTACGTGCGAGAAAGGCGTGCACCGGCTTGTGCGCAAATCTCCTTTCAAGCAAGGCAACGATTCAAGACAAACAAGCTTCGCTGCTCTTGAAGTTAGCCCATTAATGAACGACATTGATAACCTCGTCGAGATAAAAGACGATGATATTGAAATAGACACCATGCGTTCAGGCGGAGCCGGCGGACAAAACGTCAACAAAGTTGAAACGGCTGTGCGCATCGTTCACAAACCAACCGGCATTGCTGTCAAATGCCAGCAAGAACGCAGCCAACTACAGAACAAGGCTCTAGCAATGGAGCTTTTACGTTCAAAATTACTAGCGATCAAACAAGCAGAACGCGAAGATGAATTAGCCCGATTGCGCGGTGAAAATGTTTCCGCTACATTCGGCAATGCTATTCGCTCGTATGTTCTCGATGATCGCCTCGTCAAAGACGTACGCACTAAAGTTGAGACTTCCAATGTGGAAGGAGTGCTTGACGGCGCGCTAGATGATTTCATCGAAGCGTACCTCAGACACAAAGCGCTAGCGGAATCCCGCACCGCCTCCTCCAACTAGACGCACTACTTTGACTTTTTAACGACGAGTCTGTGACTCGTCGTTTTTGTTTCAGCTTCCCTACATTCCCTTTGTCACAACCCACCCCTTTGTCATTCTGAGCCTATCTTTATTGTCATCTCGACCGAACGAAGTGAGTGGAGAGATCTCGTGAGTTAACGACTTGAACATCAAGTAGCCACAAGATTTCTCCACTGCGCGCCTTCAGCGCTTCGGTCGAAATGACAAAGGGAAAAGCGCATGACAAAGACGAACCAACGTGACAAAAGCGAGGTTCATCATGAAAAAGACTCTTTCCGTACTTTCCCTTACCGCATTGCTTGCGGTCTCAATACAAGCGCAAGCTTCACCGTATCAATCCGGCGACAAACGCATCCCAATAATTGCGGCTATATACGACGGTCGCGGCGCGTACACCGAAGTATACGACTTCATAACAAGTACGCACCTGGATCTCGTCGATCCCGCTGTCAGGCGCCAATGGAACGATCGCTGGAACCCCAGCAACGTCAGTCCTTCTATCTATCAATCCAGACAAGCAACTGAAGCCGCCATCAAGAATATGATGCAAAGCCTAAGAAGAAAGCATGACATGTTTCTTTCTCAAGCAGATACCAGCAGACAAACAATCTGGATGGAAGCTCACGATACAGTCAGAACAACCATGCTGAAAAACAACATTGCGCTTGTAAAAATCCCGTCCTTCTTGCCTAAAACAGTAGACCGGGAAACACAAATAGCAATTGCACATTGCAGCAAGGCACAAGCAATTATTCTCGATCTCCGCGGCAACACAGGCGGACTGGTGACTCCTGCACTCAATGTGGCGGCAACACTAATTCCCGAAGGACTTATCTATGTAGCCAAAGCAAGAGTAGGTGATCAAATCGAAGAAACCAGACGTAGTCTGACAAAAACCCAATGGGTAACAGTCACCACAGGCAGCAATCCGGTTACGGAGTACGCCACTCGCACGCAATTGGTGGTATCACCGAGTGTTCCTGTCGTAGTGCTTGTTGATCGCCAAACAGCCAGTGCGGCAGAATTGCTCACCGGTGCACTCAAGCAATCAAGACGCGCTGTAATTCTAGTAGGCACACGCACCTACGGTAAAGGTACCGGCAATAGGCTTACGCACTTGAGCAGCAACGGGCGATCGTTGCAGATCACGCACGAAAAGCTTTTTCCCGGCGGACTCGATACCGATGGCGTCGGCATTCTCCCCGACGTCGTCATCGATCAACCGGCAGGAAGTTCGGTCGACTATCAATTAGATGCGGCTGTCAAAGCGCTGACCAGATCTCTCCTGCAAGCAGAGGCTCCCATGCCTCCGCCTGCCAAATCCGATCAACCAAAGAAACCTTACGGAGGTTCACCCTATGTTCGACTCTATTAGAACTCTCGCGGATGTCACTTATCTGGCATCCGCAATTTTTATCGGCGTGCATGCCTTGCGAGCAGTTGCACGTGTTCTCAGTTATGGAATTGAGTTGCTGTTGGACTGCGCGAAAAACGCCAAAGCCGCCGACTTCAATCTAAAAGCAGTCGGCAAAAATATTGTCAGATTTGGACTGCAAAGCTTCGATGCTTTCGCGCCGATGATTGTTGTGGCATATGGCATTGGTGCTGTTGTGCTCAATTTCAGCATGCTCGCATTCGTTCCCGATCTGACATTCCTGGAAGTAGCCAGTGCCGAGGCTCTAACAGTGGGCATTGCCTGGCGTTCACTTGAGGCATACATCCAGCACATCCAACGCAAACGCGATGCCCTGAAGCCAGCCTGGAAACCACAAAAGAAAGGCTGAGGAGCCACATGTTAGTCCAGTTGGACTAAGTCACACACAACGACATAACAAATCTCGGAGAAAAAATATGGATCCATCAATACTCATTAAGTCAGCTGTCGAAGCCGCTCCCTATGTTGCCGGCTTCGCGGCTTTGACTGTTGCATTCGTTGCAGTTCTGAGAGTTGGTGTATTTGCCTGGAGCAAACTCGGCGAATATGCCATTCCTGTACTAACCACAGCAACACTAGCTTCAATGGCAATACTTCTACCTGGCGTCAATCTCGTAAGCGTCTTTGATGCACAAGTATTTCCCGGCTTCTTCATTCTCCACGTTTGTGGAGGAACAATCGTGTGCTCAATCATTGCCAAATGGGTTAAAGACAAAGCACGCAAAGACCTCGAAAAAGAATTGCTTTCACAACGCGGAGAATAAGCACATGGATATACCTACACTCCTAATTGACTTCGCAAGCATCACATTCGCCTTCATTGGCACACTGTTGATCGGCGTCCCGCTCTGGCTCAAGCTCGGCAGACACAAACTTCTCATCCTCACCATGCCAATTGCCATCGCGCTCTTTTTCGGCATCAAGAGAGAATTGCCGCTAGTCTATAGCTTCTCACCAGAAGTTATTGGGGCAATTGTGCTGGCGCACATTGCCGCCACCGGACTTATCGCCGCGATGATCTATCCCAGCATCAAGGCTCGCCTGCAAAAAGAGCAAAACAAATAACACTCTACCGGAGATCACGACCATGAACGAATTGAACACCCTTGATGCGATGACCCCACTTGCAGATCCTCGCATCACGCACTTTGTCGGCAGCGAAATAGTCGACTCAATTGAAGCGCTAAACTTCGACACGGTTGGCGATCTCTGGTCTGGCATTCAGCTTTATCCGGAATCCTTCCGTAATTTGATTGGCGCTCACTTTGACGATGTCGAGGAGCAGCTAACAGCTCTCATGTCAAAGGATGCAATTGCGCATTTCAGAAACAACCGTGAAGAAATGAATTCATCAATTCACAACCCACTCACTGACAAGCGATTTGTCGATTTGTACGCAATTCCCGGCGTGCTGCAAGTGCGAAGCATATTGCCGCATCAAATTGAATTGCTCAAGCAAGCAACGGCTATCGTTTGCATTGACGTGAGAGAAACAATAAATGCCATTCCTCGCATCGAAGCATTCAACAAAGAAAACAACGAGAACGTAGCAGTCATTCCAATTATGCCCATCCAATCAAAATAGCGCGGAGGCCCAGATGAACATTCTAGAATTCAAACCCGCCAAAGTAGTAGCGGGTTTGGGAAACTTCGGACAACAGTACGAGTACACCAGACACAATGCAGGCTTCTTTGCAATTGAGAAAGTGGCTTTGTCATTGGACACACAGTTTTTCGCTTGCGAACTGTTGCAAGCAGAATTAGCGGCTGTGCATATTGATGCTGTTCCCGTTTTGTTGGTCAAGCCAAATTCAGGAATTGCCGGAATGAATTCATCCGGTATTCCTGTCAAAGCCGTGATCAACCATTACAACATCAATCCAACACCGGACAACTTGATAGTCGCTTACGACGAAATCGAGATGTCCGGCACGAGAGTGAATCTCGTCTACAAGAAAAGTAGACTCCACCACAATGGAGTCGCATCGGTATCGGAATGCCTAGACAATGCTCGTTTTGCGAGACTGCGCATTCCAGTCGGTCCGCCACCCGCCAATCGTGACTTCAAAACATTTGCTCTCACCGAAATTGAAGGCAATGATTTGGACATCATGATGCAAGCTTGCAACTCGGCTGCCACAGCAATCAAGTTGTGGGTGAGCGAAGGCGTCGAACGTGCGGCAAACAAGACCAACAACCAATGAAGGAGTACGCGTTTATGAATTGCAAAAATTGCAAATCAAAACCCGACACTATGTCGTGTCCGCCTTGCTCACACAAGAATTGCACATGCGATTCTCAATCGAGCAATGCAGGACAATGCACTCATGCCTGCACTAAAGGGTCACAGCAACTCTGTAGCACCTGTAGTAAAGCCATGGGGCGCTGCCAAACATGCACGCGCGAAATCCTTGTAGAGGAAGATACTTTTACAGACGAAGTTCTCGGTAGTCCTTTACCGGCTTCCGACCTGACGTAGAAGCAATCCCTCAATCCAACGCAACCACAACAAGCGGCGAGGCAAAGTGCTTCGCCGCTTGTTTTCAAAGTAATTCAACGATTAAGACAGGTGACTACTATGCTCCAGTTAATCAGAATGCTCCTCAAAAAGAGGACAACTAAGAGCGCCGAGAAAATAGAAGCTACAACGGCTCCACCGCCAAGTCCAAATCCCAACGGAGACAGCACTGCAGAGGCTGAACCGGACGTACCTGCGGAAATTGCCGTAACAGCTCCAGAAATAAGCGAGTTGACAACTATTGATTCGGCTGCTGTGATAACTCCTCCTCCGCTGCCACAAATTTGTGAGCCTAGAGAGGTCGACCTATACCAACCAAGCGAAAAAGAAACACAATTCGCAGAATGGCTCAGCGAGCGAATTATCGGCCAACCCAAGGCAATTGAAGCACTTGTAGGCGCCTACAGAGCACATCTCAATCCGATTCGCGATCTCAATAAGCCAATTTGCACATTGATGTTCGCCGGCCCGTCGCGTGTTGGAAAAACTCTTTGTGCCCAGAGATTAGCCGAGTATTTTCATGGGCGACGAGATGCCTACATAAAAGTTGACGGCGGCGACTACATCGATAAGGCAAACCTTACAAAGCTTGTCGGCGCCTCCGCTCAATGGGTAGGTTATCAAAAACCCAACGAAAAAATACCGGAAGGCGTGATGGATACATCAGCATTGCTTTCATCCCACAACCTCATCACTTCACGAAAGGGATCAAGTGCCAATGTGACGATTGTGCTGATTGACGAGATAGAGAAAGCCTGCACCGAGTTCTTTCAGCTCTTCTTGTCTATTCTGGACGTTGCAAATGCCACCATGGGCAACAACCAAAAGGTGGACTACGGTCAATGCATATTCATCATGACCAGCAACCTAGGCATGGATCGTGTTGAAAAGGAAATGTCTAGACCTATAGGACTAGGTGCAACAGAACCAGAGGTCTTGAACGAGTCCAAAATCGGCTCTCTAATCGATAAATGCATGAAAGAACGGTTCCTTCCGGAGTTTCGCAATCGAATCGACGCGCTGGTGGTTTTCTCTCACCTCACACGCGAAAGCATGAGAAAAATTGTCGATGTGGAAATTACCGATCTGGAAAAACATTTGCACAGCAGTTTGGGCGAAAGGAAATTCGATCTTGAAATAGATGCAAGCGCAAGAGAGTTTGTACTCAGCGAAGCTCTTAAGAGCAAGGGCAACGTGTCCAATCTTAAGCGCGTGCTTAACAAACACCTAAGCGCGCCCTTAGGCACCGGCATCATCAACAATGCAATCGGTTGCGGACAGACAGTTTCAGTCACCCACAAGGAAGGCGATCGCCTGTCATTCACTATTTCCGGCAACACAAATGCGGCAACTCAGACCAATCCGGTCACTCAGTCACAACCACAAGAGACGAAGGAAGTGATCGAAGCTCGAAAGCTGTGGGAACAAGCAACAAAAGACCACAACGCAAACTTAATTGATCTAGCAATATCAAATTTGCAAGCAGCAATTGCGATTTTGCAATCAACCAACGGCACTCACAGCCTGAGACTTGCCCAACTCTACAATCGATTGGCACTGTATTATGCCAAAAAAGGAGATCAGCGGCAGGAAATAGCCTCATACATAAGAGCACTCAGCGAACGTCGACAGGCAACAACTGCGGATAACATCAACGAGCTTACAGAGCTGCCCACGATTTATGGGAATCTTGGAATTACCTATACATGCTCGGGACAACGTGAGAAAGCGCGGGAGATCTTCGAAGAGGGAATGGCACACTGCAAACAATATCGCGACGCCTACAAGGGCGGCGGGAACGTGCCTTACTTCCTTTTCAGATACGCCCAATTCGATAATTCCAAACTGCAAGAGCTTTTCGAATTTGCCGCTTCATCGAAGACCAAACCGTAAGTCACAAGAGGATATAACTATGCCAATTTTAGGAAGATCAAACTGGTTTCAACTCTTCAATCGCAAACACGCCGATTTCCAACTAGCTGTTAACCGATCGAAAATGGACGCAACTGAAGTGCATGTATGGCACAACCTCGAAATAATGCACCAAGTAATCGAAGAAGCCGGACTTCAAGACAAGCTGGAACAAAAGTACCAGCATGCCATAGATAACTACGCTCAAATTGAAAGCGAGCGACTGGAAAGATATCGCGACAAATCCTAGTCCGTCATCGAGAAGGATTTACGATGTAAACCCTTCTCTTTTTCCAACCTCTTACTATCCAATGTAGCATAACCAACTTGCGTTGACATTCCGAACAAGGGCGCATGCAATGCGCCCCTACAAACGAGCATGACAATGATACTACTACTCCGGCTTGCGCCAGGTCTCGCGCATTTCTAGATTGCCTTCGTCGTCTACGTACACAACGGACGGTATGGGATCCGGCCTTTGTCTATGCTTAGGTAGGAATTTGCCTAAGAAAGGCGCGGGATTTTTAGCTAAAATTTCAAAGCAGAGACGATCGCCGACAACAGATATACGAGCACTACGTAGAGCAATCTTGTCGATGTTTATTGGTACATCAGCTACAGTCACCGGTATCTCCAATCCCTTAAGACCGGTTAAGTGCGTCTTTCCGTCTACAGTTACAAATTGACAGCGTAAGTGTTCCGGAATGAAAAGTCCGTGAGTAGAAATGTCGGCCGCCAGTGTACCTTCTCTCAACCATTGCGGCTTATCTTTCTCTCGCTTGCAATCAAAGTGCAAGTCAATAACATCGCCATCAACTGTGATTTTGTCCACCCAACTAAGCAGAGGTGTTAGCTTTGCTGCAAATGTAGCGCTTTCCTTTTTCAAGTCGTCCAAGAATTGCTGCTTATCCACTACAACCTTTTTGCATTCCGAATCCGGAGCCGGAGCATAACGGTCAAAGACGTTTTTCAATGTCTCTGTACAGTCTTTTCCAGCACCTGAATGACAGCTCTTGCCGCGGGAAATTTCCTTGTATTCATCCACCTGACTGAAAATTTCGCGAACGAATCCGTCGGCAACTGTTCTTTTATGAGATGCTGACTCGTTAAATTCTCTCAAGGCAACACCTAGTAGCCCAGACGCTTAATGGCCTTATCCAGCAATTCAACTTCGGATGCCAGACGGCAAACAGCGTGATAGTTTTGTGTTTGGCTCAAACGCTTAATTTGATCAGCCAAAAATTCTTTGCGCTTAATTAGCTTATTCGCTTCCCGCAAATTTTTGCTCGGTGCAAAATATGGGCGATTGCCGCGGCGAGTGTCGATATTTACGACGTTGTCTTTTACCAATGTCAGTTTTCTTGGTTTAATACTGACCAAACGATCGGCGCCTGTTAATTCAATCGGGATCGCACTGGCTTTTGCTTTGGCATCCGCCAATGCCGCTCTAAAAGCAATTGCATTAAAAGCAAATTGTTGGTGATCGTTAAACGACATGTTGCGCATATATTCTTCGCGCCTGCGATTGTCCATTTCATCACAGAAGAAAAAGGTCATGCCGAGGCCAAGGAAACCCAGGGGCGACCCGGCGATAAAGGCAGCGGCGGTCATTGCCAGCTTATCTTGAGAGTTCAATGTGGGCTCGAGATACTTGCGCGCCTCTTCATCCAATTCAGAGGCTTCCTTGGAAAGGGTGCGACTTGTACGGGAGTCAAATCCGCTTTCGCGTATTGCGCTTTCGCTATAAACATCCCGTACGTACATTGATTTCATTCAGAGTCGCCCTTTGTTTGCCAACGCCTAGCCAAAGACGTCATTTGGAACTTAGTCCAAGGTGATTGAGTCTAAGCTTCAGGTAGGGAAAAGTCACTGGGAAAACCACCATGCCAAGTTTCAAAAAGTCCAATCTGGCGGTAGTTTGCGGGTTTGACCGGGCGGTTTTCCCCACTGAGGTGCCAAACCTCTTTACTACCACACCTTGGCAGCCAGGGGAAAATTTTTCCAACAAGCAATACAATGATGGCGATGAATATCCCCATGGATAGACCTAACGGCATTACTGTCGCCAACCCTCTTGCGTTGCTCGACAAATACTTTGGCATTGTTTTAGAACTTGTGGGACAAGCCACAATAATGTTCTTGCAGACAATGCGCTATATCTTTCGTGGCGAACTTAGTCTGCCTGAAGCTTTCCGCCAAGCTAATATGATTGGATTGGGTTCGCTTTATGTGGTCGGCGTTACCGGTTTGTTTACCGGTTTTGCCATGTCTCTGCAAATTTCCAAAGAGTTGGCAGCTTTTGGAGCCGACACTGCTGTTGGCGGTGTTGTGGCGCTCGCACTTATTCGCGAAATAGGACCAATTACTGCCGGCGTTATGGTCGCCGGTCGAGTAGGTTCAGCGATGGCAGCGGAATTGTCCAGCATGGTGGTATCAGAGCAAATCGATGCTTTGAAAATCATGCGCGTTGACCCCGTACAGTTTCTTGTTGTTCCAAGATTTCTTGCGGCACTGGTAATGATGCCTGCACTTTCCATTTATTCAATGTTTCTCGGATTGGGCGGCGCTATTTTCATTGCACAAGTAAAAGCAAATATCCCTCCGGAAACATTTTTAGACTCCGTCAAACAAACAGTGGTCGGCACTGATTTCATTACACACATAGTCAAATCAGTGGTGTTTGCCACTATCATCATCTTCTTTTCTTGCTCAATTGGTCTGAGCGCAAGGGGCGGTGCTGAAGATGTTGGTCACGCCACCACTCGTGCCGTTGTTTGGACGATGACCATTATTTTCATTGTTAATTACATTATTACCGCTCTTAGCCCCATGCACGCGAGTTAAAACAATGCAAGCATCAGATGCAAAAAAACTTGCAGCAAGTCCTTATCTTCTAGTTGAAGATTGGGTTAGTATTGGCGTTCGTCTAGCCGGACAAGTCGGCATCGTCATTGCCAAAACTTTTTATTACTTGGTGCGATTGCAAATCGATTGGCAAGAATCAATTCGCCAAGCGTACTTCATTGGCGTCAAATCATTTCTTATTGTCAGCTTAACGGCACTATTTACCGGTCTTGCCATGTCATTGCAAATTGCTATTCAGCTTGTGCAATTTGGCGGCGAATCGGCCATTGGCGGCGTTGTTTCACTGGCGCTCATTAGACAGATTGGTCCAATTACAGCAGCCATCATTGTTGCCGGACGAGTTGGTTCATCCATCGCAGCCGAACTGACAACGATGAATGTTTCGGAGCAAATAGATGCGCTGAAAGTAATGCGAATAGATCCAATAAAATTTCTTGTCGTGCCAAGATTCGTTGGCGCCATGATGATGATGCCCGTGCTTTCTATTTACGCAATGTTCATTGGTATTTTTGCCGGCATGGTTATTGCGCTCGTTTACGCTGACGTTTCGTTCGGCGTATTTCTTGACTCAGCGAAGGCAATGGTGATTGACCAAGATTTCTTCGTGCACTTTCTAAAGGCGTTTATCAATGCAGCCATCGTTATCTTCTACTCGTGCGCCATCGGACTAAACACCAGAGGTGGTGCCGCTGATGTTGGTAATGCCGTTACGCGGTCTGTTGTCTGGTCTATGACAGTTATGTTTATCGTCAATTACATCGTTACTGATCTTACCTATGAAGGTCCTCGCTAAAAACAATGACAAGCCAACCTATACCACCTAGTTCGTTACCGTCATTTTCAAAGGCTTCCGAGCCGATGATTAAGGTCGAAGGATTGCGCAAATCCTTCAACGGGCGAGAAGTTTTAAAAGGCATCAGCTTTGAAGTTTTCCCCGGCGAGATGCTCGCTATTATTGGTCCTTCGGGTTGCGGCAAATCAACTTTGCTCAAACTAATCACGGGCTTACTCGAGCCGGATGCAGGCACAATCACCCTTAATTCAGAGCAGATCGGCTTGGTTTTCCAAGGATCGGCTCTTTTAAACTCGCTCACTGTTCGGGAAAACCTGGCACTGGCTCTAAGAGAACGCAAGCTGCCAAAACGGGAACAGGATAAAGCAATTTTGGAGGATTTAACGTTAGTCGGTTTGGCCGATTATATTGACTCCTTCCCCACCCAGCTATCCGGTGGACAACAAAAGAGGACTAGTTTTGCCAGAGCCATCGTCAATGATCCGCAAATTATCCTCTATGATGAACCGACCACGGGTCTGGATCCTGTAATGTCGACCGTCATTGAAGACTATATGATTGAGCTGGAAAAGCAGCTGCATGCAGCCGGCATTGTGGTGACCCACCAGTTTTCCACATGGACAAGAACGGCACACAGGGCAATCCTATTGAATCAAGGCGTGGTAGTCTGGGAAGGTAAGCCTCACGAGGCCCTGAATTCAACCAACCCGTATATCATCCAGTTTGCAAAAGCAACTCGGGAAGGACCGATGTTAGCCGGTAAGGTTTAAGGACGACTTGAACGAACAACGGAAGCCAGTAGACAGAAAAGGTGAGAAGGATAAATGGCAACTAAAGCAAATTACGAAATCAGGGTCGGGCTGTTCACATTAGTGGCACTTGGACTATTAATCTGGGGATGGGGTTGGCTAAAAAGCGCTTCCCTGCTACATCCGCCACAACGCTTTATTGCCCGCTTCCATGACGTTGCCGGCTTAAATAAGAATGCCACGGTTAACATCAACGGCGTACGCGTCGGCGTGGTTGAGGACATCAAGCTAGTCCGACAATCAGAAGTCAACACATATCTGAAAATCACCGCGGAAAACGTAAAGGTGCCTGTCGGGTCGACATTCACCATCCAAACCCTTGGACTAGTCGGCGCCAAGTACATCGAAATAACCATGCCCGACAGAAAGCCTGGTGAGCCGGAACCAGTAGCTATTGCCGAGGGCGCGATAGTGCTAGGACAAGATCCTGTCCGTGTTGAGATGATCGTCAACGATGTGGCTTCCAAAATTCAAAAGGTGGCTAACACCATAACCACAGGCAAGAGCGGCAAGAGCTTCGAGCGCGCGCTGGAAAAATCCGGCGAAGCAATGGAGAACTTGACTGATGCTTCTGTAAAACTGAACAAGAACATGGACAGATTTGCCACCGTTGCTGATTCAGTTAATGACACATCGAGAAAAATTGGCACAGTTGCTTCATCTGCGAGCCAATTTTTTGCGCACGGCAGCAGCACCCTGGACAACATCTCTTTGCTGTCTAGCGATATGCGGGGTGCCACAGGCAAAGTCAACAAATTGTTGGATTCGCCTGCACTCTCATCTGATTTAAAAGAAACTGTGCAAATGGCTCGCGAAACAGCCAACACTGTTTCTGCCACAGTTCACGAGCTAAACACCACTCTAGGTGATCAACAAATTCGTGGCGATATCTTGACGATGCTGCAAAAAATCAATGATTCAACACAAAACATCAGCAGATCGATGCAAATCGTAGACAAGGTTGCTAACGATCAAGGCTTGCGCTCAGACATCAAAGAAGCCGTTGCATCAGCCAAAGATGCGATGACCAAGGCTGACGAAATGATGAAGGATGCAAACTTCAAGTCTGATCTCACACAAACAATGGCGAAAATGAAGTCGGCCGCAAACAACGTGGATATCGCTGCACGTCAACTCAATCAAATACTGGGCAAGCGCGCACCGCTTTTCCACATGATGATTGGTCGCCCGGGAAAACTTCCACCAGATGAAATCGAACAACAAGCAGGCGTGGATCTGAAACCAGCCCACTAACTCGTTGTCCTTTGTAGGGGCGCATTGCATGCGCCCGAAATTTGAAGAGAAAGGCTAGAAGTGAAATACGAAGCAGTAATTGGTCTTGAGGTGCACGCACAACTCAAGACAAAGTCAAAAATCTTTTGCGGTTGCCCCACCGACTTCGGCGGCAATCCAAATGATCACGTGTGTCCTGTTTGTTTAGGCATGCCCGGTGTATTACCTGTTTTAAACAAGCGTGCAGTGGAGTTCGCCATTAGAACTGGACTCGCTTTGAATTGCGAAATATCCGAAACAAGCAAATTCGATCGCAAAAATTACTTCTATCCAGACTTGCCTAAAGACTATCAAATATCACAATTCGATCAACCTGTTTGTCTTGGCGGTCATCTAACTATCAATGGTAAAAAACTGCGCATTCACCGAGCGCACCTGGAAGAAGACGCCGGCAAATTAGTACACGCAGGCGCGGCCGGCTTGCATGGATCCGACTACAGCTTGGCTGATTACAATCGCTGTGGGATTGCGCTTTTAGAAATTGTCAGCGAACCTGACATGCGCTCACCGGAAGAAGCGCGCGCATATCTAGAAGAGCTACGCACTATTGTGCGCTACATCGACATTTGCGACGGCAACCTAGAAGAAGGAAGCTTCCGTTGCGACGCCAACGTATCCATTCGTCCAGTCGGACAAAAAGAATTCGGCACCAAGGCTGAAATCAAAAACATGAACAGCTTCCGCGCTGTGCAAAGAGCAATTCAATCAGAGATTGAGCGCCAAAGTGAATTATTAGATAAAGGCGAACGTGTTGTACAAGAGACACGACTGTGGAATGAATCAACTGGGACAACATTCCCTATGCGCTCAAAAGAAGAAGCGCATGATTACAGATATTTCCCGGAGCCGGATCTGGTGCCACTTGCAATTGATCGCGCCTGGGTTGAAGAAATCAGAAAGACATTACCGGAATTGCCTGAAGCAAGACGTACTCGTTATGTCGAGCAATCACAACTCTCTCTAGACGATGCCATAGTTTTAGTTGACTCCAAAGAACTAAGCGATTTCTTCGATGTTGTTTTGAAGCTTGGCACGCCTGCAAAACAAGCAGCCAACTGGTTAATAGGCCCGGTAACAGCTCATTTAAAAGAGAACAAGCTAGACATCAATGAAACACCAATGACACCGGAAAATGTGCGTGATTTGGTGGATGCAATCGGCAAGGGTGTTTTAAGTTCAACGACAGCCAAACAAGTGCTTGCAGAAATTCTTGCGAAAGCAGGCAACGTTGAAGACGTCATTAAAGAAAAAGGTCTCGCGCAAATTAGTGATGAAGCCGGTTTGAAAGACACAGTCGCCAAAATCATCAATGACAATCCGGGACAACTGGAAGAATTCCGAAGTGGTAAGACCAAATTGCGTCAGTATTTCTTTGGTGAGGCAATGAAAGCTACGAAAGGCAAAGCCAATCCACAAATAGTCAACAAATTGCTCGATGAAATGTTGAAGTAGCGAGTTTCAATTCGTGGTAAGTTTGAAAAATGACGCGTCCATCTAGATCCGTTAAACTCCTGGTTATTGCCGCATTGTTTGCAGCTGCAACCCAGTCACTCGCCTGGAGCAAGCCGGTGGCTAAGCCAACGGCACCAGCTCGTCCAGCTATTAGCGATCCGTATTATCGCCCGTGGCTGATGTGGGCACCTTTGCGCGACGATTTGGCGTACTCACCTGTGGGAATGGGACTTGTTACATCTAATGCCGGTTATCGAACGCACCCAGTGACAGGACAGCACGGTTCTTTTCACAGCGGCGTTGACCTCAGCGCAAAACTCAATGACAAAGTCTATTGTCTACTCGATGGAATCGTAACCCGCGTTGGTTGGCGCGGCAATCTTGGTGTTGCCGTTGAGGTCTATCATCCGGCTTTTAACTTGAGCACGATTACGGGCCACATGAATGCGTATTTCGTTCTGCCAAATCAGTGGATTCGCCGCGGCACGGTTGTAGGCTACGCTGGCTCTACAGGGAGATCAACCGGCGTCCATGTTCACTACACAGTGCTTCTGTGGCCTGACCGCCAGTATGTTGACCCGATGGCCTTTCTTAAAGAAGTGCCTGATTACGTAAAAGCGATGAGGACAGCCGGCGTGCAGATGGCAGCGGCTCGTAATATCGAAGCATTTAAGAAAGCACCACCGAAAGCGGTGCCGACGCACACGGACAAAGACGATCTCCCCGAAGGCGAAGCAGAAGCCGCCCCGCCCGGGTTTGATGCATTGTAAGGTTAGTCATCTCGACCGAAGGCTGCGCAGCAGCCGCAGTGGAGAGATCTGCTACAGCTTATCGCAGCGGCTCTTGATCAAGGGCCTCATCGTATACATGTCGCAGATCTCTCGACTCACACTCGACGACCCACAGGGTCGTCTCATTGCTCGCTCGAGATGACAGAGTGTGCGCTAGCGCACACTCTGTCAGTTCAATAAATACAAATTTCCATCCTGGCTGCCTACGCAGACGCCGTTTGGCGTTACAGCGGGTGAACTCACGATTGGACGTTGTGTTTTGTATTTCCACTTAATAGCGCCGTTGCGTATATTGATCGCATAGACATTGCCGTCTGAACTTCCGACAAACATCATGTCTCCAGCAATTGCCGGTGACGACGACAGCAATGGAACAGGACTATTGAGCAATGTCTTCCAAAGCATTCTACCGTTGGCTGTATCTAGGCAATACATTTTCAAATCATCGTTGCCGACAAAAAGCCTGTTTCCTACACCAGCTGGCGAAATGCTGAATGACTCATTCATGGTGAGCTTCCATTTCGTAGCGCCGGTTGCAGCATTGAGAGCATAGAAGGTTTTATCCCAACTACCGAAGTAGACTGTTCCATCAAGAACCATCGGCGATGAAAAAATCTTGCCGCGTGTCTGATACTTCCACTTCAAGTTTCCGTTTGTCGGATTAAGCGCGTACAAATACCCGCCGTGTGAAGTAACAAATATCGTGTCGTTCCCACATGCAGGTGAAGAGGTAATTCTTCCGTCTCCCTGAAATTTCCAGGAAACCTGCCCTGACTTGGCATCTATGGCGTATACATTACCGTCCCAGCTGCCTACATATATATATCCGTTATAGAGCAACGGCGAGGAAGTGACATTTTGTCCAGTCGAACAAGTCCACAAAATTTCGCCTGTCTTTGCAGAAAGTGCATAGACTTTAGAGTCTTCGGAGCCAACATAAACAGCGCCGTCTGCAACAAGAGGCGATGATTTAAGCTTGCCCGCCAACTTTGTGCGCCAGATCATCTTACCCATGCGTTCATCGACAGCATAGAGATATCCGTCATCGCAGCCTACATATACGACGCCTTTAGCAATACAGGGCGACGAATCGATGATTCCTTCACCCGGAAACAACCAGCGCAATGTGCCGTTTGAATTGTAGACATTGCCCGGCATTACAGCGCCTGTGCGTCCCAAGTTATTGTGGAACATCATCCATTCGGAGTCTTTTGCAGATGGCTGAACGGTCATTGTAGGTGCCACAGCAGTCGGAGCTTGTTCACTTCGAACAGCAGTTGCTGCACAGATTCCCAGCACTACAGATAACGCGACAAAGACTTTTTTGTTGATCATTTCTTCTCTCGTCTAGAAAGTGTTACGAGTTTTATGAGGATGAATTATACGGTATGCCGCATGAATAGTGCATATTAGTGAAGGAGTAAAACGCAGATTTTATTGAAAGCCCCTTGGTATCTACATTCCCCGAAACGCTGTGCTGCCCTACATTTCAAGACGCGCTGATAATCAGCACTTCAATAAACGCGCAAAAATCGCACTTGCTGAAATGAAGCGGCCATCGGTATTTCGATGCGATGCACAAAAGAGATTTTTTCGAAATTGGCTTGTTTATTCAAATTGAGGGTGCTATCATCACCCGCTGTGAGTTGGAATGAGCATATTTCCACAAGGAGGGAATTGCATGAACCGAGCTGAGCTCGTTGAAAGCGTAGCTTCTGCTACACATCAACCAAAGACCGAAGTTAGCAAAACACTTTCGGCACTCGTATATTGCATCACTGGCTCTTTGGCCAAAGGCGACAAGGTTACCTTGGTCGGCTTCGGCACATTTGAGCGTCGTAATCGTAAGGCCCGTACCGGCCGCAACCCAAGAACATTGGCTCCATTGAAAATCGCTGCAGCCAAAGTTCCGGCTTTCCGCGCTGGTAAAGAACTGAAGGACATCATCAACGGCCGCGCAAAGCAACCAGCTTTGAGCATCGCTAAGCCAAAAGCTGCTAAACCAGCCAAAGCTGCTAAGACCGTTAAGAAAGCTGCTAAGCCAGCTAAAAAGTCCGCTAAGAAAGGCAAGAGAAGATAAATCTCTACCGGAATTAGGTTGGATTAGGTTAGGTAATACTTCTACATTCCAAATTCACAAAAAGGTCGACTCTCACGGGTCGACCTTTTTTTATGGTTCAATAGTCGGGTTATGTTGAATTTTCACGTCGTCACTCTCTTTCCCGAGATAATCCGCAACTATTGCTCGACAAGCATTGTCGGGCGCGGGATCAAAGCCGAGAAGATAAAAGTCGATACCTATAATCCCCGCGACTTCGTCACCGATAACTACAAAAAAGTCGACGATACGCCTTATGGCGGCGGCGCAGGCATGGTTTTATTGCCGGAGCCTTTCTTTGCCGCCTTTGAATCTATACCACGCGATACATCGACTCCTGTTCTGCTGATGAGCCCGCAAGGAAAACCATTCAAACAAGATTTTGCCGAAGAATTATCAACGCACAAAGCAATAACTTTGCTCTGCGGCCACTACGAAGGTTTTGATGAACGCATAAGAACACTCGCCACCCACGAAGTTTCAATCGGTGATTTTGTTATGACGGGCGGCGAATTACCTGCTAACGCCGTAATCGATGCTGTTAGTCGTCTTGTGCCGGGAGTAATCGGCAAATCAATTTCACTGGCACATGAATCATTTGTGGAAAGTTTGCTTGAAGGACCGCAATATACGAAGCCGGCAATTTTCCGAGGCATGGAAGTACCGGAAATATTACGCTCCGGTAATCATAAACTCGTAGATAAATGGCGTAGGCAGCAAGCGTTAAAGCGAACATTCGAGCGTCGTCCAGATTTACTAACTGGCGCTAATCTTTCTAAAGAAGACAAAGAATATCTAGATATGCTCCGTTCTCGCAAGCTCGACCTTCGCTAGCTCGCGCAACCCACGCTTTGTTCCAGATTGCTCATCGCAATCTTGCACTCTCGCTGTTGCTTCTTCTCTAAATACCTGCTCACATCTATTGATTTTGCCATCTTGCAAAGTGGTAGAGTCTCTTTGTCTATATAAATTTGTCTTTTAAAGAGAAATTCCAAGCAACAAGAAAAACCCAGTATTTCCCGCGGCTTACAGACTTTTTTCAGTGCATGCAATGCGCGCGTGCTAAATCGTACTGCAATCCAATAGCGTTGTTCCTGCTGAACTTCGCCTAGCACCGTCTTTGCTATGCCGTGCTAGCTCGTATTTTTTCATCGTGATTTCCCATCACGTCGCTTACGGCAATTTTCGTTGCCGATTTTTTGTTGCCTATGTCACATCCACCAACTCAAAGGAGTTAAAACAATTATGAGTGCAAACACAGAAAAGAAGAAGGAAACGAATCGCCTTCAAGAACTTTTGGAAAGATTCAAGGGACGCAGCCTGATCGAAAAAATCATGCTGATTATCGCCTTACCGTTTGTTTTGATTTTGGAACCGTTCCGTCAACTTTATGATCGCACCTACGAAACGAAAAACGGTTGGGACGGATTCCGCAAATTCTTCGGAATTCTTACCGCACTAGGCTCTGGCATAGGCTGCGGCTATACACTCAAAGCTTTTGAACAACTTGCTGCGTGGAAAACGTACTTGTTGCCTTCTCTGGGCTTAGCCGCCCTCGGCTTCTACGTCATTTTCCCGCTGTTTTACCTGCGGGGCTGGAAATGCGACACATTCCTCTGGAACCTAGTCGATCGTGAAAAGTACGTCCAAGACGGCAAAACCAAATACGAGCACGAGAAGTCTTGGTTGACTCAATTGCTCCTTTTCGTGTCACACGCCGGAGCCGTTTTCGGAAGTATCTACTTAGCGTTTGCTGCAGGCAATTATGTTGCTACTGCAATGCCTAACATTATTGGTGGGCTTGTTGGTCTGGTGGTTGGAATATTGGTTGCATCCGTTGGAATACCTGCTCTCTGGGCACTAGTATCCACTCTGCAACTGAGAGTATTCGCTCTAACCTTTGGCGTCTATGCTGCGCAAGCTGCTCCGCAGTACCTAGCAGGTTTAAGCATCGCGCCAAGTCTTGCATTGTATGCCAACTGGGCGGCGAGTTTCGTGGCCTTCCTTATAGCTACTGGTGATGTCTTCCCGCTCGCCCACATTTTTGTGAGCCGCGGACTGAAAAAGCTGGTTGTTGAAATGACCAAGGTATACGACGAAAAAGACAGGAACTACCGCAACATCTTCGAACACACCTTCAACATTCTTGAGTCATCTTATCTGGCTCAGGCAGTTGTCGGTATGACAGGAGCGCTTGCCGTCGGCGTGCAGTCACTCATCGGCGCAGTTGTCTTTGTTCTATCCTATATTTTCGTCGGACAAATGGTCACCACCCAGCAAAAACCCAACGATGACAAACGCAGAAACCACGACAGTCTGCGCACAGCAAGCGTTCTTGTATCAGCACACTACGGCTGGTATCAAGGAGCAAGCTTTCTGGCTACAGCTGGTACCGATGGCTGGGGAATAGGTGGAGCAATTGGTGGCGGATTGCTACACGCTGCAGCCTGCTATTTGCTGTTTTTCCCCCTAGCCTACGTAACCGTCAGATTCGTCACAAGACCATTGGCGCACCCTGCGATAGGCAGATTCCTTGTCACCATGTACGACCAAGTCGTAACAGCGTTCGAAAGAATCGATGAGATGCGCAAAGACGTCTATTCGTCCAAAGCATCACCTGTAAAGACTTTGGTACAGCACTCGGTTAACGCCCTCGTGGCAGGCACAATAGGTGCCGGTACTCAACTGCTGACAGCTAAATACTCACTTGCTGCCCCACAGCTGTTGACTGCATTGTCTATTACGCTCTCATATCTCGTAATTGGTCGCGTCCTGACCAAGGAGACAATACGATTCTTCGGTCGCAATGCTAACGGCATGACAGTACTCGGGATGCTAGCCGGTCTTTCAACAGGACTGCTCGCAGGCATAGCTACACTCAAATCAAGCTCGATGACATTTGCCATCATACTTGGATTGCTTGTCGGCTCCGTCACAACAGCATGGTTGTTCCCGATTGCCTTCGGCATTCTGGCAGCACTGCTAATGACTCTTGCGCCGCGTGCCACTCGTTGGTTGAGTGAACTTCTTGCGAAGATACACTCGTTTGCCTGGTCGAAGTTCAAGTCTTTTGTCACACTCTTTGTCAACGCTTACCGCGCTGTCAGAGATGCACTGAAACAACTTAGACAGGCTTTCAGAGAATCGTATCGGGCCATCAGAGATGAACTCGATCGACTCCTCGGACGCACACCTAAGTCGGAAGAAGACAACAACAAAAACAACGAGTAATCGTTGACGTGACCCTCAAGAGATCGGCGACGCAAATTCGCCGATCTCTTTCGTTCTTAAACACTTACGGAGACACAATATGTCCAGATCAAGAAAAAAGAATGCCACACCCAAATGGACTACGCGCCTAAGCAACAAGTCCAACAAACGTGTCTGGAACCACAAACTCCGCAACACTATCAAGAAGGCTTTCGTTCGCGCCCTTCGCTGGACCGGACTGGATTCTCTTCAAATCCCAAAACTGGCTCAAGTCACCGACTGGCGCGATTCCGGTCAGGACACTTCCGGACTGGAAACAGATCCAAACGAGATTCCAAAAGCCCGTCGCAAATAACAACTTTGTAGCTTGTCACAGGAGGTAGGAATAATGCACACATTCCTAGCGCGTGTCTTCTAAGACGCTTGACGCGATTGAGAGTTGTTCTTATCGCGAGCAAGCTGTCTTTAGGAGACGGCATATGTCCAATTCGTACAAGAAAACATCTATTTGCGGATTCTCCAAGGCGGAAAGCAACAAGAAGGACAAGCGCTTTGCCAATCGCAATCTGCGTCGCGAGTCCAAGGAGACTATCAATAACGCGCTCAACATGGACAGCCTGGACAATTTGGTTGTTCCTATCATGCGCGAGTGCTCCTGCGTCTGGGCCTTCGCCAAGGACGGCAAGCAGTTCTTTGATCCGTTGAAGCATCCGAAGGAAATGCGCAAGTAGACGTGCAGGGAAGACGGTTTTACCACCGTCTTCCCCTCTAACTTTTTACAGGAGGTTTATAACCATGTTGAATCTGATTTTCTTAATTTGGGGAATCATGCTCATCGGCAATCCCGATACGGCACCCCTCGGCATCATGCTGTTTGTTTTTGCGCTCTTGCTTAGATAGGAGGGTGACAATAATGAACGAGTTATTTGGAACAATTTTGGGCGCACTTGTCGTCATCGCCGCGCTAGGCGTTTTGACCATCGGCTCAAAATTCATTAAATTTGTCGCGCAAAAGGTCTCGGACCTTTTCGACTAGAAATCATTCACAAGACAGAGGGAAGTCCATTTGAGTCTTCCTCTGTCTTGCGAATGTGCAAGCTATTCGGTTTTTCGCGATCTTTCCTGCAGCTTCTAATTCTGCTGACGTTTTCGTAATTGTTCCTTGGGCGGTGAGTAGATGCGCTACCCAAAGGACATTATTGCAACGTTCAGGCTAATTAGGGTTTGACGGAACAACACGCTTCTTATTTTTCGAGCAAGAAGCACGTGCTTGAAAGGAGCGCAATCAGACAAAATGATCTTCGCTGATTTCAGACAAGGTTATAAACGCTATGAGGTGCCAATTACGGTAGACCGCATTCATCAAATAGACATTTCGTTCTGATGCCCATCCAAGATAGAGGAAGACATGTGGATGTTTTCCTCTATCTATTTATTAGTCTCCGCTGTCATCAGTGTCCGAAACTATCGGCGGCATCCATCATGTTGCTCTATAACTTATTTAGAGTGCCCGACACTGCCGTTCGAATAATTTCGATTGGCACTTCATCCTAAGGAAACACTCTCTCAAAACGTTTTTTGCCGAATCGACGATAAATATTGAAATCTTGATCCAGACTAGCAACTCTAGGGATGTCCAAGCGCTCTGAGATCGCTATCAAGGATAGATCCGGATAATCAGCAGCTAGATCGGAATATTTAGCATTGAGCTCAGCAATACGAGCAAAATCTGCCGCTTTTAGTGGTTCACACTTGTACAATCCTTTTGCCAAGTCAGAAAGAAATTCATTTTGTGTCAGATGGTTGGCTTGCAACAACCACATTACCTCCGTCGTACAAGGTTCAGTCGTTACAAACTGTGCTCTACTGTCGTCAAAGAATTTCCTTGTTTTGGCAAACCAGGGATCAGAATTGTCGTAATAAGCGACAATAATTCCGCTATCTATCAAAATAGGAAGAATTGCTGGCATGCTATTTAGTATTGCGTTTGGACTTCTTCATTTGCCATTTGCGCTCTAAATACTCTGCAACTTTCTGTTTGCGGACTTGCCTATCGGAAAGGTTTTCGCCAGAGTTTAATAAGTGAGCTGGATGCCCACCTCGTCGTTGCAAGAAAGTTTTTCCAGGTTGACTGGCGGCCCATCTTTCAAGAATTAAAGTCTTGATTAGTTGACTCTTGTTGGCGCTACCTGTTCGATGCACTAATTCTTCAAGATAGACTTCCGTATCATTATCTAACCGCACACTGAGAATCATTTTTTCGGTCCTTGTCATACATGTCATACACCCAGCATACAAGCAAACAGTCACATTGTCCACCACCTTTATATAAGTCAGTATGACACGTATGACAAACTAGCAAAAATCAAAAATTTGAAGTAGCGCATAAGCCGGGTTCTGTTTGAGACTGTCATCTATCTTCGAGTTCAGTTACCTGAACCCTCTAGCAGCATCGGCAATTCCAGATGATGGGCCATCATTTACTGGACTTATACCTTAGCCTTGCACCTTTAGCGGGGTTTACCTAGCCAGGGACTCTCGACCCTGCTGGTGCGCTCTTACCGCACCGTTGCATCATCACCCATGTAACGCTCCAGCTTTGCCTTCGGCTTCGCTTTCGCTAAGCCATCCGGCAGCTACTGGTTCGTTCGGCTACGGATTCTTCATCAGAACCCTTCGCCTCACTAGCGCCTTTTATCATGGGCAGTCTTCATTTCTGTGGCACTATCCTCACGCTTACGCGCACTGGGAATTACCCAGCAACCAGCCCGTTGGTGCCCGGACTTTCCTCATCAACTGAGATTGCTCTCAGCTAACGCAACAGTCTGCGCTACTTCATTAGCATTATAACGCTCCGGCTACGCAAGCTTCGCCTTCGCTAGCCAGCCAGCAACCCGCGCTCCATTCCGGATTGCTCGGTCGCAATCCTCCATTCTCGCTATAGCTTGTAAAGCCTCGCTATACGCAACATCTATTAGAACTATAGGTCTAACTCATTTCTGTTGCTTTCAGTCTCGATATTTAGCTACGTTGGGGTTAACGATTCGTTCACATTCTAGTTTTCCTCCGAAATACCCAAAGCCAAGACAGCGCATTAGTTTTGCCTTTTTACTCTCGCTTTTGAAGCGATCGGATGGTTACACGCTTCGACTTGCATCGAGGTGGTTAGCGCTGTGTGTCGTGTCGTCGGATAACACTAAGAACGTCTAAGAGACGGAAATACTATGAATAATAACCAAACACCTGGTCGCTCCAACGAGCGGTCCGAATTTGAGCGGCTGCTCGAGGAGGAGTTCTCGCCCTCTCAGAAAAACTGCAGCGCTAACGAAACAGTCACCGGCACACCGGTGAAGATCACCAGAGAGGGTGCATACATTGCCATTCCAGGCAAGAAAACAGAATCCTTCATTCCAGCTAATGAACTTCCTTCGCTAGTTCCGCTTGTAGAAAACGAGACGGCGGAATTTCAGGTAGTGAGCGACGAAAGCGAAGATGGGCAACTGAAGTTGTCCTACGCATGGACTGCCGCTACCAAACTCCTGCAAGAAGGAGCCGTTGTCGAAATCATAGCGAAGCATCGCAACGATCCCGGCCTCGATGTGGAAATTCCAGGACTCGGCAAACTTCAAGCTTTTGTTCCAAAGTCGCTGCTGGGCAGCATCGGCTCAGATGTGACCAAGGGCAAAACACTGGTTGCCAAAATTCTGGAAGTCACCGTGGTGCCGGCTGAAGGAAGACGTCCTGCAAGACGTCGCTTGATAGTCAGCCCCGCAGCAGCTCAGCTCGCCTTCCTCAAAGAATTGAAGAAAGGTCAAACTGTGGCAGCAAAAATTCGCCGGGTCGAATCAACCTACGCCGTTGTCGAATTTGCCAGTGGCGCTACAGCCCTGGTTATCCGCTCACAAATGTCCATTTTTGGACAAGCCGAAGATCTCAGCGCCGCAAAAGCTGAAGGGCGCGAGCTTGAGTTTGAAGTAACGGATATCGATTTGACCAACGAGCAAAAGCCATCTGTCAAAGTAAGCCGCCGCGCAGTTCTCGTGCGTCCTCGCCGCGAACAGCTTGAGCGCGATCTTCGCATCGGCGATGTCGTCTCAGCACGCGTAACCCATTTTGCCAAGGATGGTCACAGAGCATTTCTTCTAGTCGAAGAAAGCTTGCCGGCTTCCATCGACAAATTCAATGTGCCCGCTCGCGTTGAAGACATCAACGACGCACTCACAAGAGACCAAGTAATTCTCGCCAAATTTACCGGCGTGCATGAAAAGTCCGGCAACTTGAAGCTCTCGATGAAAGGCGTCCAACAGTAAACCCCAACACAAGGAAACCCCGCATGCAACAACAACTGATGTTGTGGCGATTCGCGCCTTTCAGGTGAGGCCTCGCTCTAACAAGACGTAAGTACGTACTTGATGAGCGAGCGCCCTCCACCTGGAGGACGCTATGCATCGCAATCGCAAACACGGTTACAAACACACCAACGAAGAAATCGTTGAGGTCGCCGTTGACGATATTTTCGTCTCTGAAAAGAACGTCCAACGTGTACTTCGCGATAAAACACAAATCGAAAAAATGCGCCGCGATTTCGAATCCGGTCGCAACATGGTCCGCGTTGTTCTTCATCCTCGCGCTTTGGGTGGCTACGACGTCGAAGACGGACGTCACCGCGTCATCGCCGCCAAAGCAGCCGGCATCACCTACATCGATGCTGTAATCAAAGGACAATAACGCACGCAAATCGAGATGGACTCCCCGTCTCGATTTGTTTTTCTCTTTCTTTACGATGTGTTTTAGTAGGGGCGCATTGCATGCGCCCGATGTTGCTGGTTCAATTTTGCACCCATTTCAGTCATACGTATTCCCCCCATATTCAGATCAAATTAAATACAAGACCCTAGTTAGGTAATCTGAGCTTGGCGAGGGATTTACTCAGATGATTTCGGAAATAAAATCAAAATTTTGCATGCTCTGCGGCAATGCTCTAACTTTCATTGAAGCCGGTGACAGAACAGCACCCGCTTGTTCCCAGCCGACATGCAACTTCATTGACTGGAATAATCCAATTCCAGGAGCACATGTTCTCGTTAGTTTAGAAGGACGCGTGCTTCTCGTAAGGCGCGGCAACATGCCGATGAAAGGTGATTGGTGTCTGCCTGGTGGTTATATGGAAAGTTATGAAAACCCTGAGCAAACAGCGGCTAGAGAGTTGCTTGAAGAAACCGGTTTAGAGTCAGTCATCAACAAGAAGAACATTTTGTCGGTAATCGCCGAAGGACATAACGATATTCAGGTATTTTATTGGACCAAAGTAATCACAGGCGGTTCGCTGACACTTAGCAGCGAGACAATGGATTTGCGCTTCTTTGAAGAACACGAGCTTCCATCAAACATCGCATTTGAGTCTCATGCACAAGTTATAAAAGATTGGTTCGCTAAAAATCGTCGCAAATCAAATGTAGTGCGCCTTGAACAACCTGGGTCCGATCAAGACTTGGCATACAACTAAGTTATTTGGACTTGAAACCCAAATCTGCCAGCACCGTCTTCAAACAAGCAACGGTCATTAAGATGTCGCGTTCAAAGACATTGCCCATGTGCCCGATGCGAAATATCTTGCCCTGCAGAGACTCCTGACCATCAGCAACAAAGATTCGAAAGCGTTCTTTCATTCCTTTACGAATGTCAGCGACGCTCACTCCATCGGGCGGCAGAATAGAAGTAATTGTCGGAGAAGCAATGTTGTCCGCCGCAAACAATTTCAATCCCATCGAAGTCAGATTTTTACGCAAGAGCTTTTGCAAATCTTGATGGCGTTTAAAGACTTTGTCTTTTCCTTCATCTCGGAAAAGCTTCATTGAGGCTTGCATACCCATAATGAACGACACATTTGGCGTAAATGGCGTCGTATCATCTTCCAGAGATTTCTTGTACTTAGCCAAATCAAAATAGAATCTCGGAGTGCGGCAGTCCTTACTTGCCTGCCAGGCGCGCTCGCCCATGAAAATGAACGCCATTCCCGGTGGCAACATCAAAGCCTTCTGGCTGCCTGTAATGAGAACATCAATTCCCCAATCATCCATTGGAATTGCAACAGCGCCAAAGCTTGTCACTGCATCAACAATTGAAAGCGCGCCGTGCTCCTTGCACAAAGCAGCAATCGTCTTCAAATCATTCATCACACCAGTCGATGTTTCGTTGTGCGTAATGGTGACCGCCTTAAATGGCTTGTCCTTGTTTTCTTTCAACTTAGTACGCACGACTTCCGGATCGATACATTGACCCGGCTCAACAGTAATTCTTTCAACAGCAGCGCCATAAGCCTCTGCGATTTTGGCCCAGCGATTACCAAACACACCACAGACAAGACTAAGCACCTTGTCTCCTGGGTTGATCGTATTGGCAATAGCAGCATCCATTGCACCTGTTCCGGAACTGGTGAGAACAAGTACATCGCTTTTGGTATCACCCAACCACTTGAGATCCACAACGACAGACTTCAATGCTTCCGACATCTCTTTAGTACGGTGACCAATTGGATGTCGCGCACATGCTTCCAAGACAGCATCCGGCACAGGAGTTGGTCCAGGAATCATCAAGAAGTCTCTGACGTGCATATAGTTCCTTTCGTTGTTCCTGCCAGGATAGCAGAGCCCCGCTAATTGAAGATTGCTTGCAAGCATTAATTGCGGGCTTTCAATATTGCCTTTGCCCCCGCATTTTGTCTACGGTGTTGTTAATCATTTGTTTATTATTTTCCAAGAGCTAAAACGTATACCCAGCAAGCAATACAGCCATCAACCAATCCCAAAAGCTATCAAATATTGATAGCGAAGAATTAGTTGAAATAAGGCTGTTTGCAACCACTAATTAGGTATGGCAATAAACAACATGCGTCCTCAACACGGGGGGATGGCAGGCCTAAGTGGGTTCAATTCCCACCCTCTTCGCAATTTTCATAACAGCAGTGCTGTTTCTTCAGTTGTGTCTAGCTCTCCTGCTTTTTAACGGGCGCATGCAATGCGCCCCTACGAAGCATCACGAGCAAAGGCACTTCTGAAGCTGCATGGAGAGGCGGAAGGCCACAGGATACCTGGATGGGTTCGAGTCCCACTTCCCCCGCCAATTTTTCAATTTGCCATACTCATCAATGGCAAATTTTTTCTGTTGTTTTACTATACTCCTTAGTGTAACCTGTACAAAAAAATAGACACGCGCTATGCTGCAATTAGCCTTACTCTCTCAGCAGACTGACATAGAAAAATGACTAGCAAAGACGAACTCCTTTCCAGAATCTCCATCGATCCGAACATATGCTTTGGAAAACCCTGCATCAAAGGTCATCGCATATGGGTGTCGCTAATTCTTGATTTTCTTGCCAGCGGCATGTCGACACAGCAAATTATTGAGGAGCACCCCGGAATCACAGAAGATGACATTTTGGCGTGCATTGCATATGGTGCCGAAATGACTCGTGAGCGCTATGTAGATCTGCCAAGTTAGGTATTTTCAGTTGAAAATCAAACTTGATGAAAACATCGGCAAGCGCGGGAAAGAAATACTTGAAGCGGCAGGGCACGAAGTTCTGACAGTTGCCGATCAAAAGATGTGCGGCTCTTCCGACGACAGCCTCATTGCTGTGTGTGCCAAAGAGGGGCGCTGTCTCGTCACACTAGATTTGGGATTTAGCAATCCGCTACTCTTCAGTCCCGCCAAACACTCCGGAATTGCGGTTTTACGTCTCCCAAGCAAAGCAAACCGAATAGATTTGCTTACAGCATTGGCAAATCTGATCCGAATTCTGGACCAATCATCGATAGCAGGTAAATTATGGATTGTAGAGCGGCATCGCGTCCGGGAATATAGACCAGACGACGAGCCGCTTTACTAAGTCCATCTTTTAGCGACTCACATTCCGCTACTCCGCTATTTCGACAATGTAATAGAAGCCGGAATCGGACAACTTCACCTTGTAGCCATTTGCTTGAAAGGCTCTAATTGCCAATGTCACGGCGTTGATTGAATACTTTTCTTTATCGACCAAGACAAAACAAAAATCGTGAGTGTAATTGTTCATTCTGGTGTAGAAAGTGCGTATCCAATCTTTTGCCAATTCGCGAGCCTGCTGACGAACGATCGGATCGCCAGTCGGCACCTCTTGCAACCTCAATGATGAGGCGCGATTGTACTCCTTCGTCTGCGGTATCATGCGAGATAGTTCTCGAACATTGGGATCAAGCGAACCCATTGCCGCACGAAGATAATAGCCCTCACTTCCTGTAATAGCCATGACAATCCCTGAAATGATCAGAGAACCAATAGCCATGATAAACAGAATTGGAAGCAAGGACTGGGAACGTTTTGAATTTTCCATGACTTCCTCCTATTGTTTTCGGCGCTTGCGTTGCACCGATTTTGGCGTGTACTCGTAAAGCAAATTGAAGTAGCCGTTGGGTCCGACGTAAGAATCGATAACCTTGGCGTCTACACCTTCAGGCAGTTTGTCGCCATCCCCAATGATGTTGAAGTAGCGATACTCTTTTTCGGTGACGCCTTCCGGCTCCAGCATGGTCAGATAGACACGGTTGTCTCTAACCAACAGACGTGAAAGTATTTGCGTCCCCTTCACGCATTTGAATTTAAACTTGTAGGACGATACGTAATATGTTTTGAAGACAGACATAGGGTTATGTCTCCTTTTTTAAAATTAGGGCGTATCAGGTTCCACCTCAAAGGGAATTGCTTTGTGCTTTTTCCCACTGTCAGCATCCACATCTACGTGCAGGTAGAATGTAGTCCCGTAGTTAAAGGCTTCGTATTTTTCAACAGTGTCTTCACCACGTTGTTCGGTACCCTGATATTGCAAGAAAAGGTCGTTAGCAGCGGCACGATCAATTTTGAATTCTGCATGGCGTGCGTTGTGAACAAAATCCACTTCTTGCCATTGCTTTACGTGAATTGTTTTCGGTGCTTTCTTCTCGTCGCCATTGGCCATTTCCATCAAGTCTCCCGACTTGGAAAATGTCAGAACCATTGGCTTGACGCCAAGTTTTCCCATGGCGAATTGATATTGGACATAGCGACCATAGGTAACGAATACAGCCAAGACCAGGAAAATCAGGAATCGAATTTCTTTTTTCATTGTTTCCTCCAGCAAAAGTTGAGGTAACGAAAAGAGAAGGACCTAGAGCCCTTCTCTTTTCCTTAGCCTGCTTACTTGAGCTCAGCGTTCAAGAGATTAGCCAAACGCGTGGCAGCAAGTGAAACTCTCTTCTTGATAAATTTCCTTGCCTTCTCGGTGTACTCATCAGTGATGGTGAAAGGACCGGAGCCTTCAAGAATTGGGTCCGTGTAGACCAACTCTCGGCAAGCATTGAAGCTTTCCATCAGCCAGTCATTGACTGTCAGATTGGCAGTCGCTTGCGTATCGTCAGACGGGATTTCTCGCGCCAATTTATTTACCTGCCAGGCTTGTCTTTCTACTCCCAGAACATCGTCCCAGAAGAAGTGCAACCGAGAATTGCGACCTTTGACGATAACAAATACTTTGTTGCCGCCCAGATCACCACCCTTTTCATTTTGGCTTACGCGGGCAACAGCGTGCAAAGGCTGATGCGCATCGCCAACCAGGTGCAAAAGCCAGCTCAACGCATAGGACTTCTGCGCTTCCGTGGCATCCGATGCAATCACTGCACGCAAGTCACCGAGAGCGGTTTCCAAATTCGGCTTGGCCACTGGCGGCAACGGTGTTCCGTCGTTAGAAAACGGATAGTTAACGTAATGCCAGTACTTGTGCATACGCATATCACTATAGTCGCTGACCTCGGCGGCAAAGTCTTGCTGACCGCCACCATCCACTTTGTCAGAAACATAGTTTTTGTCGCGCTTGATGTCGTCTGCCCACATTGAGGCAAACATGAATGTGCGACGATCGCGTTCATCTTGCGAGGCATCAGATGGAATGGCAGCCTGCCAGCGATCGTAATACGGATTGAGCTTCAGCAGCTCTTTTACGCGCTTTTTAGTTTCCGGCTTCAATTTCTTATAGGCAAGATTAGCCACAGTCATGTGACCGGTGCCATTAAAAGTGCGAGCCGTCTGTCGCTGATTGCGGAACAGCGAAATCAAAAATGAAAGGAATCGTTTAAACATAGGGATTTGCCTCCGCGAACAATTTGTTCGTATAAAAATGTCGATTAGTTCGCTGGGTAAACGACATCCGTAACATTTGGAAGTGCATCGTCTTTACTGACAAAAGACACGCCAGTACAGACACCACCATTAAGGTGGTCTGCAGATACAACAATCGTGCACTGCGAGGATCCATTGCGCTTGATTTGCACCATTGCTTCCACCATTTTGTTTTGTTGGTTTTGCAGCAGTGGCAATGTGTCTTTGGCAATCTTGCCTGTAATCACAACAAGCTTGCGTGGGACATGTGAAAGCGGCATCGGTATTGCCTGAGGCAAGCCAAACGCCGGTCTAGGAGCAGTTTTTATCGTACTCAAGACCTCATCCGTATCAGCATCACGCACTGTGACCGTGCAAATTACTTTGATGTCTGATGCATCCGGTGCGGCAGGATAAGCCTGGTAACGCACGTCGCGATACATATTTGCCACTCTTGACGCAAGGGCATTTGCTTGGGCAAATACTTCGTTTTGCGTGGCTTCCGATTGAAAAACATTGACAGCCGGCATTGCCGGAGCGTTGAGAATGCTGTCTAGATCATCATTGGCCGTGTCCGCAAAAGAAGAACAAACGGCACCGGACACTAGAGCAGCAAAAAGAGATAGCGCAAGCAAAGGCTTGCGCCAAGAAAACTTGCTATTCATTTTTCACTCCAACTAAAACTAAAAGGGCAAATTATGGGCGCATATTCAATGAGCCGCCAGTAATAGTGCGGTCTTCGACAAACACGTCGACTTCATCGACTATTACGCGCTGCCTTTGATTGGCTATATCAGTGGGCATCTGCTTTTCCTTGATGAGCTGAATGGCACAGACTTCAGAGATACTGCCAAAAGTCGAATACGTAACAGGACCAAGTCCGTAGACTTTGTATCCACCCGATGCGAATGTAGTGAGTACCGGATCTCTCAATTCAGAAGGAAAATTATTCAGCATCTCTCGTAGCTGATCTTCGGAGAGTTCGATTTTCAGGGTCCGCTCAACTTTTGCCAAGACATCGTGTGAAACACCAACAAAAACGAAGCGCCTCTTTAGCCCCGTCCAACCACCATCTTCGGGACGCTCCAACCAGACCACTGTGTGATCTTGCTGAATGCCGTCGCCCTTCAGCTTGTTCCTTACTGAGGCTTCGCGAATTGAATAGGCATTCTGCCCATAGCGCAATCTTCCAATGGCCTCCTGAAATTTGTCCGGCAGTCTTTCAACTACCTTCTCGCCCTCAACCAAGGTTGTGCCATCTTGAATATAGGTCGAATAAGGATAACTGAGATCATCGCTTGCAAAAAACATCGCTGCACCAGAAGCAGCACAAAGCATAACTATACAACCGGCAAGAAAAGTAGGCACTGCTGCCTCGGCAATTTTCTTATTACCCATCAGTTTTCCTACCACCAAATCAGTGAGAAAAAAGACAGACCAAATGCTAAATGTAAACGCCAGTATTTGAAGAATAGAAAACTCATACATAGTCAACCTCCACCGAACAACAAATTTGAGTACCTGTGCAAACGAAGAAGCAGGTTCCGACGGAACCTGCTTCTTCGTTTTTATTTAGTGAGCGTTACTTATTTGTAGAAGTTTTCGCCCTTAGCTGCTTTTTCTAGAAGCATCTTCGCTGGTTTGTAGTTTTCACCAGCCACTTTCGATAGCTGCTCAAGTGAATCAGCAACTACTTTGACGCCTGTTTGATCGGCATAGCGCAGGATGCCACCACGGAATGGTGGGAAGCCTGTGCCGAAGATCATTGCCAAATCCAGTTGTGACGGATCGGTAATGACGCCTTCTTCCAAGCACTTGACCGCTTCATTGAGCATCAAGAGCACCATGCGGTTTTGGATTTCGGTCTTATCCTTCTTCACCGGCTTAACCTTAACAGCAGCCAGAATTTCCGGATTGAACTCACCACGCTTACCTGCTGCATCATAGAGATACAAGCCTTTGCCGCCCTTTTTACCGAGCAGCTTCAAGCCAGCAAGTGATGCAAGGATAGCCGGTGGCTTCAAGCGATCGCCGAAAGCTTCATGCAAGACTTCAACAACTTTGGCACCGATGTCCAAACCTACTTCGTCCATTAGCGTTAATGGACCCATAGGCATGCCGAAGTCTTTCATCGCCTTTTCAATGTCCGCCGGTGCGACACCTTCTTCCAGAAGCACAATGGCTTCACGCAAGTAAGGAGTGAGGATGCGGTTGACTACAAAGCCGGCCGAATCGCCTGTCACAACAGTTGTCTTGCCGAGTTTCATGGCGAAGATCATTGCTGCGGCTACTGCATCATCAGATGTTTGTTTGCCACGGACGATTTCAACTAACGGCATCTTATGAACTGGATTGAAGAAGTGAACTCCTACAACAAGCTCAGGATTACGAGCGCCTTCAGCCATCGCCGTTACCGACAACGAACTGGTGTTTGTCGCATAGATGAAAGGCTTCTTGATGGCTTTTTCCAAGTCAGCAAGAACACTCTTCTTAACAGCGAGATCTTCTTTCACGGCTTCCAAAACCATGTCGCAATCAGCAAAAGCGTCATAGCTTGTCGTAGTGGTGATGCTCTTCATGTAAGCATCCATTTCCTCTTGAGTCATCTTGCGTCTTTCCACAAGCTTCTCAAAGAGTCCACGGATTGTAGCCATGCCCTTCGCCAAGAATTCCTCATTGACGTCTTTGATGACTACTTTGTAGCCGGCTTTGACTGCAGCTTGAGCAATACCTGCACCCATAACACCAGTGCCGAGAACACCAAATGTCTGCACCTTAATTGAAGGCTTTATCTTGTTAGGCGTGCTCTTCGATTCATTTTGAGCGAAGAAGATGCCGACGAGATTCTTCGATACATCGGTTGCAGCCAACGAGGCAAAAGCATTCGACTCTCTTTCAAACGATTTTTGCTTGGTGTCGGAAGCAGTGTTCATGATTATTTTGACTGCTTCTACAGGTGCCGGATATTTACCCTTTGTTTGTCTCTTGGTCATCTTCAAAGCCATGTCACCCAAGAAGTGACGGCCAAGCGGATTACCTTCCAAAAGCACTTTCATAGCTTGTGCTTTGAATGGCTGCTTGGCGCGCTTAACACGACCAGTCAGCACAACTTCTTCAGCACGCTCGAGAAGTTTTTCCGGCGCAACAACCTCATCAACCATGCCTAACTTCCAGGCTTTCTTAGCAGGAATTACACTGCCAGCCGGGATGATCGACAAAGCATTTTGCAAGCCGATGAGTTTGGCCAAACGATAGTTGGCACCCCAACCAGGAATGAATCCCAGTTTGACTTCCGGCAAGCCAAGCATTGTTTTCTTCGAACTTGTAGCTATACGGTTGTGGCAAGCCAGAGCAAATTCCATACCACCGCCGACGCAGATGCCGTTAATTGCAGCAACTACGCGAATAGGTAGTTTTTCCAATTTATCGAAAACAACTTTGCCCATATCGGATGCTTGCTTGGCAAAGATTTCCTGTTCGCTTTGCAGCTGTTGGATTTCTTTGACATCAGCTCCGGCAAAGAAGTTGTCTTTCTTACCGGAGATAAAAATGGCACCTTTCAATTGCGGCATCAGAGCAATTTTTTCAATCGCCGCATTTAACTCGGCCAGTACTTTTGACGACAGGAGATTTACTTCGCTGCCAGGCAAATTTACTGTGACAACTGCCACATTGTTTTTATTCACCTCGAGCGTAACTGCTTTTTCTCCGCCGACCGTACCAAGCTTTTCTTCCAGCATTTTTGCTGTGTCTTGGCTCATAGACTCTTCCTCTTTTTTTGGACTCTTATCCAATAACTGATTTGAAACCATTCTTTCTCCAATATTTTTTGGGATTATTCGGTTATGCCGTAGGGGCGCATTGCATGCGCCCTCATGTGATTCTGATTCTTACGGTGCTTCAACCAGCGTGGCAATTCCTTGTCCACCGCCAATGCACAAAGCTGCGATTCCACGCTTCTTCTTGCGCTCTTTCAATTCATGCGCAAGCGTGAAGACAAGTCTTGCACCGGACATGCCGATTGGGTGACCAAGAGCAATTGCACCACCGTTAACGTTGCACTTCTCCGGATCCAAACCAAGCAACTTCTGGCAAGCCAGATACTGGCCGGCGAATGCTTCGTTTATCTCAAACAAATCAATGTCTTCGACGGTGAGGTTGTTGTCTTTGAGCAATTTCTTGATTGCCAGGACAGGACCTATTCCCATTTGTTCCGGTTCCAAACCAACTACACAGTGATCAACAAGGACTGCTAATGGCGTAAGCCCAAGCTCCTTGCCTTTCTTTTCCGAAGTTAGAACCACTGCACAAGCTCCATCATTAATTCCGGAGCTGTTGCCGGCTGTTACCAATCCGGATTTTCCAACTGCTTTCAACGATCCAAGCTTTTCGGCGCTGGAGTCAGCGCGTGGATGTTCGTCACGGGAGAAGTATCCTTTTTCGCCAACTTGAATTGGATCTATCTCGCGGTCAAAGCGTCCCGAGGAAACTCCGGCACAGGCTCTTTGGTGAGAGCGCAATGACCAGGCATCCGCCTCTTCGCGACTTACGCGATAAGTGCTGGAGACGCATTCTGCCGTAGCGATCATATTTGTCGACTTCATGTCGCCATAACGAGCCAACGGCACATGCCCGTCATCGAGAAAACCGATGACAAGACGCGGTCCGGTTTTTGCCGGTGCCAGCGAAAGAATTCCTGCTTGCGGATATCTCTTATCGAGACCAAACCATTGAGCAAACTTCTTGGAAAATCTCATTATCCCCGGAGCAAGGTAGGGGACAGTGGACATCGACTCAACGCCGCCGGCTACATAAATGTCGCCGCGACCAAGCCTAATTTGGTCGGCGGCATCATTTACTGCTTGCAGTCCTGATCCGCATTCGCGATGCACGGTCATAGCTGGAATGCTGGCGGGCAAGCCGGCATTCAACGCCGAGAAGCGCGAAGTGTTGGGGGCATAAGATGACTGCCCCCTGTGACCAAGAATTATTCCGTCAATTTGGCTGGGTTTGATACCAGTGCGACGAATCGCATTTTTCAAAACGTGCCCAGCCAGCTTTTCCACCGGAATGGATTTCATTGTTTTCCCGAACGTGCCAATCGGAGTCCGGCTGCCGTCAACGAGCCAGACTTTGCTTTTTTCTGTCATATTACCTTTTCCTCAATAACCTTAAGAGGGCAATACATTTTACCGCGTTTCACAGCAAAGCTGCTCACCAGAGATGATATTCGGTGAGCAGCTCTTGGGTACGCGTTGCAAGCTCTCCTTTGAGTTTGGCTGTCTTCTTGATTTCAGCAAATCTCTCGAGGATGGTATTTGCTTGCTCAAGTTTTTCGCCGGCCAACAGTCCATACTGTTCGAGCACCTTGGCAGTTGATTCAAAGCCAGCCATGATTGCCGGCCACTTCTCATCTGGAGTGGCTGCGAACTGCAATGTGATGCGGCTGTCAACCTGCGGTTGCACAAGCATGACTCCTTCGAAATTCGAAGGGAATCGGCCGCCTTGCGGACAGGCTCCACCACAAAACAAGAACCAAACACTTTTCCAAAACACGCTCTCAAACCAATTTGCGGCGGTCGAAGAATCCCACATGTCAAGGACAAGTATATCTTCCGCGTTTGCGTTGAAGTGTCTCTTCACAGCTCCGACAGGTGTTCTGCCGTCGAATGTCAAAGAGCCATCGAGTAGATGTTTGCCTGCAAATGGAATGGATCCGAAAAAGAGTGGAATGGCAATACTGCTGCGCACGGCAAATCCAGGAGTGACTGGCGTATCAGAGATGGTTTCTTTGTGTCCATCGGGATGATACTCAAATACTCCTTGCTTGCAGAAGAAAATTTGCGAAGACGTATTGCCGTCGACAGCGACGCTCCAGTAATTTTCCGGAAATTCCGCTACGTGCTTGTCGATGAAGACACCGATTTTTTCGGAGCCGTAGATGCCTTCCTTGGGACGAACGACAAGATCGTCGTGATGACCAAACATCTTATTCCAGACTTTCTTCATCCAACCAGGCGTCCAGCGCGCCAAGAATTTCTTCACGCGCTTTTGAATTGTGGTGACCGCGTACCATCCATACACGCGCTGGTCATTGACGTGAGCTTCGGCGACTTTACGCGGCCAGCCCCGTCCTGTAACCAAACCCGAAAAGTCGGTTTCGATAGCCATGTGAAACATGCGGCGACCGGAAGCACCACCGGCAATGATCGCAGTGGCTAGTGAGCCGCCGCTGCATCCACCTATTGTCGCCAGCTCAATAGTGCCGGCAAGATCGATAGCCGCCTTACTGCCGGCACCGGCAAGAATGGATTTCAGGCCGCCGCCACCGTCTACAAAGTGCAATTTGCGAAGTTCAGCGCGAGGTCTGACTTCGTTTTGTTTTCTAAATTCAGACATGACTCCCCCTTATGAGCGCCTGAGCCTGTCGGAAACCCAGCGTCCAACGCGGAGTCCCAACTGACTGACATTGCTCTTAAGCTTTTCAATTGCTCTAAAACGTGGCTGCTTGGCCGGTTTTTCGGGGAGCGATAAATGCTTATCCGAAATCCGTGTCGCGTGGCCGTTTTCGTCAACCTGCTCAAAGTACAGATCGCGATTTTTCAGTAGCTGTTTTATGAGTACTACAAACTCGTTATGATCTTTTACATTGTCGACGAGCACTTTATACTCGGTGGCAATGTCGCAAGCGGCTTGGCGAACCTCATCCGTCAACATGCCAACTTCATCAAGTTTGGCGATGGTGGCAAAAAAGCTCTCCATCAATGCTTTCCACTTCAGGTGCTGAGGCACCATGAATTGCAGACCACAGAAACCTTCGATGTTGGGTTTAACCACAATCGGCTGCTTTTCGTTTGTTGCGGATCTAGCGGCAATGGCCTTTTCCTGCTGTCGCAACTCATGAATGCCGTAGAGCGAATCCCACATCGTGTGACTTTTGTTGTCTTTGTCAAAGTCGTCCCCGACATCAACGGCAAGCAATCTGTCTGCCGGAATGTTCATGTACTTGATTGCCACTTCCACCGGACAGGCACCGTATTTGCTTAATGCGCCGTCGAAAAGATAACGTCCGTAAAGCGACACTGCATCGATAATTCCAGGTACGGCACACGAGGCAATTGCGGCTGTTCCCACAGAAGGTGGCTGATCAGCTAGTTTCTTCCAGTCACCATTGGCAAAAACTTCGTAAACGCCGAAACTCGTAAAAACTATCTGCGAATTACCGGAGACAGCCATTGTCCAGAAAGACTTTGGATACTCGCCGACAATGCTCTCGATAAACAAGCGCAGCTTATCCGGGTTTAACACTCCCTTGCAGGGACGAGTTTCTTCGTAGACTTTCTGACGCAGAAAGGCCGAGAGAATTCTTAGATAACTACCGTGCCAAGTAAGCAGGCTCTGATAGTCGGTCTCAATGGCGTAGTCGACAATCATCGGGATGGGCACATCAGCAGCCAACATGGCCGCCATAGTTGCGCCGCCGCTTATGCCACCAATGTGCTTCAGCCGAATTCTGCCGGGGGAAATCTGGTTAATCAAATGCAGAGCCATCATTGACCCTGCTGCAGCGACGATGGCTCGTGAACCTCCGCTGCCGTAAAGGGCGCTAATTTCAAAATGTGTAACTGGGTTCATGGGGATTCTCCAGACAAAAACGCCCGCCCAAAGGCAGGGCGGGTGACGAACAAAAATGAGGCAGTGTGAGTTCCGACTCACGAAATGTGAGAATCAGAAACGGAAATGGCTCACTGCTTGCCTAAATACTCTTCTAAAACTACTTCAAGAAAAAATGGGAAGTAACAATACAAGATTCAATGGTATGAAAAATTCCCATATAGTTTCAATAAAACTTCGCGGAACTATTAGGGGAAAAGGTTATGACAAGGTTATTTGAAATAGAACTTCCGGCCATGGTTAACGCCGCTTCGCTAGGCCTCGCCAGCTAGGCCATACTGACAACCATCATCTTTTTGGATTATTTCGCCTTTGATCCAGGCTTTGGCTTGCTGTTTGCCAGGCAAATTCAGTAGTTTCAAATAGTCTTTCAAATTTACATTTCAAGAGAAATTTTTAGTTCTACAGCCCATTTAAGTTCATTAGCAAATAGATTTCACAGCTCTAATTTGAGCTGAAATTTGCGCCGACCTAGTAGCGCATCAATTCCTTTCGAAAGTGTCACCGACGTCTTGCATCGCACGGCGTCATACGGAGGCAGGGTCAAACCTGAAAACATATGGCAAAACAACAAACACTGGTTCAACGATTCTGGCACTACGTACTAAATACTCCATCGGGAGTTGCAGTTGTTGCCGCCCGCAAGGAAGGAAAAGGTGATCTTCATGTTCCCTTCATTTGCAATTGCGTTTATGCAGCAGCATCAACAATGATGCCGGTCTATGCGTACGCATACAGCGGTCAATGCGAGTGCGAAGCACCGGTTAGCTGGTTTTCCTGGAGACATGTCGGCACAAACGTCGCCGAATTGATGAGCTTCCTTTCTGAGAACGGCTTCAAGAAAGGTGATCGCGCAGCGATTATCTCCGACAACAGACGCGAGTGGATAGAAGCGGATCTGGCAATTCAAAGCTTGGGCGGCATTGTTGTTCCCATCTTCGCGCATACAAACGCCGACCAGATGAATCAAATCATCGAGCATTCCGGCTCAACATTTGTCTTTGTGGAAACCAAACGTCATTTGTCCAGATTGACAAATACTGAGACAAGGAAAATCGTTATGGAAGCACCCAAAGAAAATCATGATGAAAGCATGATCACTTTCAAGAGCATTTTTGCTAGAGGAAAAGCTCGTCCTGTGCTCGAACAAATTGCTGCCGAATTGAAAGGCGACACAATTGGCGGCATCACTTCCGACGATCTTGCCACCCTCATCTATACATCAGGGACAACCGGACAACCGAAAGGCTCCATGATCTCGCACGGCAATATTGCCTTTGCCTTGAACGGCATCGTGCGGCACGGCTACAAACTGCGTGAAGATGATCTCTATCTTTCCGCGTTGCCGTTGGCTCACGTATACGGTCGAGTCAACGGACAATATCTTGCACTGTGGTGCGGCAAACCCACGGCATTTTGCAGGATAACGGAAGTCGGCGAAGCTCTGCGTCTTTTCGAACCGACAATTCTTTTGGGAGTGCCGAAACTCTGGAGAAAAATCCGCGACGCTATTGAAGTGGAATTGGCAAAAGCATCGGGCACCAAAAAGCGAATTATCAATTGGGCATTTTCAGGAAACAAGAAAGGCGCTTCACGCCTGCTTGCCGACTTGCTCGTGTTTAGAAAGATTCGCAGTCGCCTGGGCGGACGCCTGAGAATTGCCATGTCCGGTGGTGCTGCATTGAGCGCTGACGTGCAGCAGTTTTTTGCCAAGATTGGCATCAAACTTTGCCAAGGCTACGGCATGACCGAAACAACAGGAGCAATTTGTGCTTCCTTGCCGGAAAACCAAGACGTCGGCTCGTCTGGCCGCATCACAGACTACACGGATGTGGCCATTGTGCCCAATGAATCAGTGCCTACTGATCTAGGTATTGAAACATGGGGTCCGCTCGTGAAGCGCTATGCGAAAAATTCCGACAGCCATTGCACCGGCCCGCAAGCTGGTGAGTTGCTTGTAAAAGGACCACAAATCTTCAAAGGTTATTGGAATGATCCGGAAGCCACGAAGAAAGTGTTGTCGGAAAACGGCTGGTTCAAAACAGGCGACGTGGCGGTCCTCTACAACAGAGACTTCCTGGCGATAGTCGGCAGAGTCCTGCGTGTAATTAAGGGCGAAAACGGCAAGTGGATACCTGTTGATCTCATTGAAGAAGCTGTCTATTCAGCAGACCAAGAAGACAAATTCTCAGTGATTCAAGTAATCGTGCCGATTGCCGGCAGCGAGTACAAATTCACTGGCGCGCTTGTCTTTGTTGATCCTACTGAAGCAAAGCTTTTCCTGGAGCACAAAGGCATAACACCACCAATTGCCGAGCTGGAAGGTGACGCCTGCGCATTTTACGCACAACATCCTCTCATCAAAGAAAAGATTGTCAGCGCAATTGCCAAGGCAAACAAACCAAGACAAATTTGGGAGCGCATCAAGCGCATTCAGATTGTCGAAGAAGAGGCAACTGTTGAAGGCGGTCATTTTACAGCCACGCTGAAAGTGAGACCGGAGGCAATTAAGAAGAAATACGCCGGCCTAGTCGAGAGTATTTATTCTTCTGCCAAATCAATAGAAGCAAACGACTATTCAGAGCCGATTGATATCGACTAATCGGCAAATCCCGTAGGGGCGCATTGCATGCGCCCTTTTTTCTTTTTGGGGGAAACATGAAACACAAATTCATCTCGTTATTTGCTTCTTTTGCTCTAGTGCTTGGATTATTGCTAACCGCAACCCCAACAGACGCTAGAGGAAATGCCTGCGGACGTGGCGGTGGCGCCAGCTTTTGCGGAACACGCGGAGCCGGCTTCGACGGTTGCATCAGATCGCCTGGAGCTTACGGACGCGGCACCGTCTGCGGTCCCTATCGAGGATATCATCCGCGTTACGGATACGGTGGCGGTTTTGGTTACGGACTTGGCGGCTGGGGATATCTTCCCTGCTACGACGGTGGTTCGCCGTACATATGCGACATAAAAGCACCACCTCCTCCGCCACCACCCATCATCATTTACCAGGGCGGCACGGTTGTGCGCGAGTATGGAAAACCAGACACTCCAGGCGGCGCACCCAAAGTCATAAATGTGATCACAGCCTCTCCCGGCAGCAAACCGACTGTAATCGGCAAGTAACACCTATAGCAGGAGAGCGACGCTTGTTCTCCTGCTACTTACCAAGGAAATCAAATCATGAACAAACCACAGAATTTCATATACCTGGCATTGGTTGTTGGGTTAATAATTGCCGCTATAGGAAGTTTCCAGTCTCAGTATGTGCAGATTCCTGTCCCAACCGATGTGACACCGCCACTTGGTCACGGACACGAAAGACTGCGCATGCCTGATGGGGGAAACTATACCAAGGCACGCAACGACGGCGAACCGGTGCAGGTTGAGTACTTCGGATCGATGAGCTTCCGTCATTTGGACAATGGCTCTGTTCAAGAAAATCAGTCCGGCGTCGGACTTGTCGACGGAGAAGTAATCGCATCCGCGAAAAACGCCGATAAAACATGTCAATTCAATACCGGACATATTTCAACTCAGCTCGATTCAGTCACATTCGACAAAGATGGCATCGTCCAAGCAATTGTTGATAAGCAAGCCGGCACGATCACTATACGGTCATTGCACGGAGGAGTATCACTTCTGTTCAACACTATCACTATCGCAGAAATTCACGATCAGCATGAAGTCAGATTGCTTGACGGCCAAGAAATTACCGTTCCCATTCGCTCAAATTTCCGCAGTCTGTATTTGACCGCAGAAGACTTAGACACTTCAGTAAAACTGTCTGATTTTGTGTCTGTCGTTAAGGCAAGCCCTGTTCTGCAGAGAATGCAAAACAGCTCCAACAAAAACGATCGCAGAATCTACAAGACGGCTGAAAAAACAGCAGCAGCGCTTCGGCAATTGCACTAACAATTAAAGAAGAAGAACCGCTAAACTCCGCGGTTTTTCTTCTTGTTGATTTCTATTATATGCTTTAGTTGTTCCCTACAAAACAAAAACCTATTAGCAATTCCTTGGAAAGGCTAATAGGTTTTTACCAACGTCACAGCGGGATATTCTCATACGTTTCAATGGTTATAGTCTCGACCTTTTGCAAACCAGTTTCTCCAGCTTCGGACATCGGGGTAATTCGCACAAAGACATCCGTTTGATCAGAATATTTGAAGTCCGACGACCAGTCCTTCGTACTACTCAGCCAAGCGAATCCTGATTCACTGAGTTGCTTAACTAATTGTGTAAGCGCGACAGCGTGGTTGACCAGCTCACCAGGCTTAAGCTTAATCGTCGAGCTTAAACCGCTAAGTGCCTGATGCTCGATACTGGCTGGTTTCAAAACGTCCTTAAGCGCATCAGAATCAACATACTTGTCCAAATCACCAAGCATTGGTTCGAATCGTTTGAGCTGATCATTGCTGCCCATACGTACCAGTTTGGATTGATACGTAACATGGTCATAGTAGTAACTTTTAGCTACCGAGTCAGTTCCGGATGACATGTCAAAGCCGATTTCTAAGCCTTCCCCAACTTGATGAGAAAGATCATTTGGCTGAATGCGACGCGACGAATAACGAACCCTAAATGGGTTGTATATAACGTCACTACAGATGTCGCCTTTGTTGATGACTTGCTCAAGATAGCTAGCCAGGGGCTGTGGAACTTGGTCCAAGAGTTTCGCACACTCCAGATCCTGTGCACGAATGTTTCTTTCACTCGACTTAACTGTCGGCACTACTTTCTTCGTGACGATTGGCTTCTTGGAAGGAGCCAATTTCACGAGGGGTTTCTTCGACAACTTTGTTGCCTGAGGCGCAGCCCACACGGCTGAGCAGCACATAGTAAAAATAACAATAATCGCAATTGCTATCTGCATAGTTAATGCCCTCTTCAACGAAGTGGAGCAAGATAATTCCTGCTCCACTTTTTTCTTTTAGACGCCTTTTCTTCCGAGATACAAACGAGCCATTTTGCGGTATGAGAGTAGTTGCTTCTGGAATTTCAACTTCTTTTCGTCGTCATAGGCAGCGTGAAGAATTTTAAGTGCTGTGCGTTTTACATCCGGCATTGCTTTTGCATCGGATACTTCAAAAGGCACCAGCGTCTCAACTTCAAAATAAAATCCGGAGAAACGTCCAAGATCGACCACTTCATCGATAGCGACTGTGTAGTCACGTTTGCCAATTCGCCCAGTGAACGTGTACCGCGTCTTGTGCACAGTTGGCAATTCCGCACGCATGCGCAATGCCATGGCAATGAGGACATCACGCGTGAATTCGTCTATCTTGGATTCGGCTTCGCACTTGTTTTTAACTTCACCGTTTTTCTCGTTTGTCTTTTTGCTGGAAAGAAAATACTTGCGCGACTTGCCTTGTATTTGCTCTCTGACACGCAAGGACTCGTTCTTTTGCTTCGGAGGAAGCCACATATCGACAAGGTCGTATGTGGCATCGTGACGAAAGCCCATGTCCATTAGCGTATCGAATATATCGTTGACCTTTTCTGCATGAATGGTGTATTTCACCTCGATTTCATGAACATGTTCTTTCATCGCAAGCCTCCTTGTTAAGGAAGGAGACCAATTTGTCGAATTCGTTCGACAAATGCCTCCGGCGTAGTGAATTGAATGGCACGCAGACCGTACTGTCGCGCTCCATGCACAAATGGCGCTTTGTCGTCTATGAAAAGCACTTCTCTTTTCAGGACTGAGCGACCAGTGTATTTTTTGACTTCCTGAAAAATCCGTCTATGCGGCTTCATGAAGCCAACGTTGTGACTGAGAATTAGGTGCTCGAAATGTCGATAGATGTTGAGACCTTTATCCAGTCGTTCAAAGTGTTCTGAATTGGTATTCGATAAAGCGACCAGCCTATGGGTCTTTGCCAATTGCTCCATCACAGGAATCATTTTTTCGCATTCGTAAAATGATTCGTTCCAGAGTACGGTGAATTCGTCTCTGCTGATATCCGACTCCAAGAGTCGGTTTAACTCTTGCAAAAAGCCGGCAGTGTCTATGCCGCCGGATTCGTAACCGAGCTTTTGCAGCTTCAACATCGCATCTGATACTTCGCCGAGAGTGCGACCTGCTCTCTTTGCGAAACCAGCTTCAACGTCCGGCCAATGGAATGGAACCAGCACCTTGCCAATGTCAAAGGCAAGCATTTTGAACTTCGTGCCTGGTTCGATACCATCGATGCTCACATCAATTGTGCGTCGACGCTGTTCGCACGGATCAAACGACGCAGGCGCCTGTTGCGCCTCATTTTCATGTTTTCCCATAATTTGCTCCAGTGTGGTGGATTCGTCATTCTGATAAGCAGCAAAGCTGCGACGAAGAATGACAAAGCGGTTACTTACGTTTTTCATGGCGCAACTTGCGGCGCAGCATATCGACGGCGGCGTCGAATTGGGGGTCTATGCCAGGTTTGTTGTAGTCGTAGACAACGTGAATATTTGGAGAGACGCCTATTCCATCGAGGCGTTCGCCATCTATTTCCACATCAGCTATCGCCAAGAACAGACAAGTTTTCTTGTCGATGGCGAAGTAGGTTCCGCCCATCAAGGCACCTGCGGTCTTCTCACCGACAAGAAGTCCACGCCCTGACTTTTTCAATTGCAGAGCAACGAGTTCCTTGCCACTGCGAGAGCCGCCATTGATAAGGGCCATCACAGGCTGGTGAAAGCCAACGCTCCACTTGTACTTATTGCCGTCCTGTAAGCGATTCGTCAACGACTGAATACCATTGGTCGGCCTATACAACCAATCAACAGCATCTACACCGATAGCGCCATAACCATCTCTAAGATCGATGATCCAAGCATCAACGTCATTGATTACATCGTGAACAACATCAACAAAGACGCTTCCTGAATCACCAATGCCACTCCAGAGATGGACATAGCCAATTTTGCAGTCGGAATATTCCACAACCTCGGCACTGGCTCGAATAGCATCAGTAAAACCCGTGCGCGGCGTTGTGAATGTTGGCGTCAAATAGCGGATCAATCTTTGCGAGCCGCGCTTAACAGCCAGGGTCACAGCGGTGCCTGATGTACCGATGAAATTGACGTGGCCGGAATATGGTCTTCCGTTTACTTTCTCGATGATGTCACCAATCATAAGCTGAGCTTCTGCGGCTGGGCTGCCGTCGAGCACATAGCGAATTTGATTTGGTTTACATCTGACACCGCCAATGCCCATGCCGGTAAAGTCATAGGCCGGCTGCTTATGACTAGTGCCGCGCGAGGCAAACAAGCTGCGCAGAAAATAAAACGTATCGTCATTGTGAGTGTATAGACCGCAGTGACTGGTCTTGAGCACGGCAATCAATGCATTGATGCGTTGCCCAAATTCAATCAAGTCTTTGCTGGCAAGAATTCCATCGCGGTGTTCTTCCAGCGCTGCCGACCAGACTGTGTTTGCAATTTTTTTGTCGAAGAAATGCTGGCGTACCAGCTGGTCGACTTTCGACAAAACCTTTCGGCAGTACTTAGGCGTAACTGCCAGCTCTTTCTTTATAAAGTCCGTCATGATTGTCTCCTGTCCTATTTCTTCTCTTTTCGGACAAAATAGAGTTGCGGCAACAGCAGAAGGAAAGCAGCAGCTCGATCGAAAATGTTTTCGTCGTGGCAAGCAGTCATTGCGCTGTTGATCAAAGCAACTGAGTTGTTTGAGTAGGGGAAGTGCCAATTGCGCACTCCTTGCTTATCAACACCAATGTGTTTGATGTTCACAAATTCCATAAGCGAAGCCGGCGAGTGACTGCGACCAAAGCCGCTTTCCTTCAAGCCGCCCCAGGGGGCATCCGGTGCAATGTGTGAATAAAGTGCATCGTTTATCCACACCATTCCTGATTGAATGCGTGTAGCCATTTCTTCGCCTAGCTTGGTGTCTGCTGTCCAAATGGAAGCGCCCAGAGCAAGGTTGGAATTGTTGGCTCGTCTTACACCTTCTGATTCGTCATTCACAACGACTATTGGCAGAATCGGCCCGAAAATTTCCTGGCTAATCACATCCATGTCGTCGGTGACACCAAAGAGCACAGTCGGCTCGAAGAAGTAACCAGTAAGATCACGTCTTTCATTGCCGCCGGCAAGCACTCGTGCGCCCTTGCTTACAGCGTCTTTGACTTGTGATTTCACTCGCTGCAATTGATCGTCATCGATCAAGGGACCAATGTCGGTATCAGTGTCCAGCGGGCAGCCGATGTTCAACTCTTTGGTCAACTCAGCAATACGCGCGGACAGTTTCTCTGCAATGGATTTCACGACATAAAGTCGTTCTACTGCAGCACAAGCTTGACCGGAATTCGTAAATGACGACCAAACAATTGCGCGTGCTGTCTTTTCCACATCAACATCACCAAGCACAATGGCCGGATGCTTGCCGCCAAGTTCAAGCGTCACTGGATGAACTTTCTGCGCAGCCAAACCCATAATTGCTCGGCCACCAGGTACGCCACCAGTGAAAACAACGCGAGCAACATCGGAAAGCACAAGCGCACTTGCCTGTTCTCTGTCGCCTTGTATGACAGTAACAACACCACTTGGAAAGTCGGCTTTATCGAACAGGCGCTGGATTGCTTCACCAATAAGCGGTGTCTTAGGCGATGGTTTCAAAACAACAGTGTTGCCGCAAGCAAGCGCGGTAAGCATGCTGTTGACTGAAATCGAGAATGGAAAATTCCAGGGCGAGATTACAGCAATCACACCCATTGGCTCAAAAATGTTGTACGACCGTTTACCGAAAAACATGAACGGGTTCAACTCGACCTTTTGCGAACGCAAAAGTTTCGGCGCCTTTTCCTTAAGCCACGCACATGTTTCAACAACGCCGAATATTTCGCTTGCTAGCGATTCCATCATCGGCTTGCCTGTCTCGTTGCTAATCAGCTGAGCAATTTCTTCACGATTGGCGAGCAGGAGTTGTTTAAAGCGTTCGATTTTGCCGAGACGATAACTTAGCCCACGCTCATTCCAAAAGTGGACACAGGCTTTTGCATCGTCGACTGTTTCGGAAATTGTTTTGGGATCGGTTAGCTTCACTTCACCCAACACTTTCAGATTGGCTGGGTTGATGACGCGTATTGTTCCTTCGTTTGTAAATTCAACAGCCATGGAGAGCCTCCTCACGTGTTTGGGGCAAACAAAAAACCCGCCTGTTCTGCAATAGACGGCAGAGAGAACGGGTTGAAACTTAGTTATTACTTGTATTTAGAAGCTAAATGTCTTTGTCTTTGAATTTGATTTACTGAGTAACAAACTACTGGAATTGAAACTACAAAATCAATGGAATTTGAAATGAAACTTGCGCGAACTCCGATCGCCTTGCATGGCCGCGCTAATCTTGCCACTTGTCATCTAAAAGTTTAAGGCCAAAGCACTTTTAAATACATTGCCAATAGAACTTGAAATTGTTTAGTTTGAAGACTGGCTATTAAACATCTATTTCACAGGTAATTCCCGAACTACTGTCACTTTCTTTCAGACTTTAAAAACTAAATTGCGCGTTTTTATTGCGCTTGCGGAGCACTGGTTGGTGTTCCGCCTTTTTATACACATAAGCCTAGCTAAGCAAGACCACATGCACGCGACCGAGTTCGCCAGGTCTTAGCCGGAGCACAAAGGCTTCAGGCACGAACGTGCACAAGTTTGTGCCAAGGAGTTTCACATGAAAAAAATCGCTGCCGTGCTTGGCACGGGTTGGGCTGGTGGCGTCGCTGCACTGCGACTGTCCATGGCCGGCATCCAGGTAATCGCTTTTGAACGGGGTAAAAGATGGCGTGGTGAAAACATGCCTGCCGAATTTGCACCCGAGGGATCCAAACCATTTCCAAAATTGGGCGACAGAGACTTTTTCTGGGGCAAACAGTTTTGGAATCCCTTCCGCCAACGATTGGGACTCTATCAGATCCACCAAATGCCTGGATTGCAAACAATCATGGCATCAGGTGTCGGTGGCGGCTCACTAATTTGGGACAACGTTGTGGCAACTCCACCTCCGGAGCTTTTTGACTCCGAGCATTGGCCTGCTGGAACTTCCTGGAAAACTCTTGAACCCTTTTATCAATTGCCTCTGCAATTCATGAGACCGTCTAAATCTCCCGGTGTTTCCGGCAAGGTTGATGCATTCGGACGAACAGTCAGACGCGCCACTCATTTTGAAAACGCTGCTAATGCGCTTGGACTATCGTGCGAGCCTGTTGATCTGGCTATCAATTTCTCGGATCCCTCGCAAATAACTCCAAGTGGATTCGGCAAAACTTTCCAAAGAGGTTGCAACTTCTGCGGCATATGCCCGGCAGGCTGTCCACAAAACGCCAAGAACTCGGCGGACATGACCTATATCGCCGCGGCAGAAGCGCTTGGCGCCGAAGTAAGACCGTTGCATTCAGTGACTACGGTTGAGCACTTGGACAACGGTAAATATCGTGTTCACTATCAACGCTACGATGACAACGGACGTGTTGAGGAAAAGTCTTCCCTCGACGCCGACATTGTTGTTGTTGCTGCAGGCACCATGGGCACACTCAAGCTTTTGCTCACCAGCAAAAAGAAAAAGCATCTGCCCAAGATTTCAAACATGCTCGGACAACGCTTTAGCGCCAACGGCAATGCGCTTGATGGTGCGCTTAAGAAAAATAGTCCGCGCGATTTGATTGAAATCAATGACGGCCCGGCAATTGTTTCGATGATCAAGTACAAAGACTTTGTCATCGAAGATCACGCCGGACCAACTTGGTCTGCAGGCATGGTCGGCACAAGTACCCCTGAACGCGGCATTGCTTTCCTCAAAGCATTAGCCGGTGTCAAAGTGACTCCTGCCGAAATAGCCAAACACGAAAAGGATTTGCTTGTTTTGGTCGGCGTTGGTGTCGACAGAGCAATAGGCAAAATGTCTCTCAATCCGCTGGGAATGCTCAGTCTTGCCTGGCCAGGCGGAATCAACAACGAGCCCATAATCAAGGCTCAACACCAAGCAATGGCTGAATTGGCCAAAGCGATGGGACGCGAGCACAAACCAAACGTGCTTTCGCTGTTCGACATGCCGCTGACGTATCACCCACTAGGTGGTGCGGTCATGGCAGACAGTCCGGACAAAGGCGTCGTCGATGCTTTTGGCAGAGTCTTTGGTTATCCAGGACTCTATGTAGCTGACGGATCAATTATTCCGCAAGCGATCGGACGCAACCCTAGTTACACCATTGCTGCTCTTGCCGAGCGCGTAGCTCAAGGCATCATCAGCGACCTTCGCTAACACTTGCCCCTTTCTGTTTGTTGTAGGGGCGCATTGCATGCGCCCTTTTCAATTTACAGAAATTCAACGGAGAACACTTATGAGTCAAATTACTTTTAGCGTCCCGCGCGCCTTCAGCACGAATTACGACATCCAACTCATCGGTTACGACCAAAGCAGCTTCCAACCGAAAAACCTGAAATTCCTTTCGCCAACCAAACAAGTTCGGCACGAAGAAGAAGCAGCACTTATCGGCTTTGAAGCAAAACTTGGTCATACAAGCTTACACTTCACAGAACCAAGAACTGCAATCAGCAAGAGAGTTATGCTCGTCGGACTTGGTGATACAAAAAAACTGAATGGTGAGTCCTTGAAAAAAGCACTTGTAGCCGCTTTCAATAAAGCCAAAAAAGAAAAAGCGCAGCAGCTATTTCTTTCCTTCGATTTCTTCAGAGGCGAAGCTCCATCTATCTCGGCATATGAATTTGGCCGTCTAGTTGCCGAAACTGCCACTGTCATCAACTACGAACTAAACCACCGCAAAACTGAACTGGGCGGCTACAAACCAAGTCCGAAGTTTGAGCGAGTAGATGTTTGCATCAGCACATTCGATGACCTGCAAGCTTTGGAGAATGGACTACAGGCTGGAGCCACAATTGGAGAAGCTGTCAACCTGGCTAAGAATTTGGTAAATGAGCCGGCAGGCAACATGACTCCACAAGCTCTGATTGACCAGGCACGAGAAATAGCTGATGCTTCCGACGGCGCAATCGAACTGCGCGTCTACGCACAAACAGAACTCGAGAGCATGAAAGCAGGTGCTTTTCTCTCTGTAGCCAAAGGCTCAGCAGACATTGAGCCACCTGCATTGATCACACTCAATTACACTCCAAAAGATGCCAGACCCGGTATCAAGCTGGCCGAGATTGGCAAGTCAATTACATTTGATTCAGGCGGACTCAACGTCAAGCCCAGTTCGAGCATGCGCGATATGAAAGGTGACATGGCTGGTGGCGCAGCAGTGTTGGGAGCAATAAAGGTAATAGCCGCCCTCAAGCTACCCATTGCCGTCCAAGCCATTTTAGCTGCAACACCAAACATGATCAGCAGCAAGGCAACCAAACCGGGCGATATTGTCACAAGCATGCAGGGTCGTTCGATCGAAATCGACAACACTGACGCCGAAGGACGCATGACATTAGCTGACGGAATTGAATTCGCAAGACTCAATGGTGCCACACACATTGTCGACATCGCCACACTGACCGGAGCAATTTTCTACGCGCTTGGTCCGGACATTGCCGGTGTTTTCGGCAACAACGAGGAACTAACAGACCTGGTATTGAAAGCAGGAAAAGCAACAGGTGAAAGATCTTGGCAATTGCCCTGTTTCGACGGTTTCGAAAAAGCAAACGAAACACCAATGGCCGATTTGAAAAACTCAGGCGGCGGATTTGGCGGCGGTGCATCAACGGCAGCAACATTCGTTCTCACATTTGCACGTGAAACACCAGCCGTTCACATGGATATCGCCAATGTCTCGATGAAGCAGCAAATGGCGACTGGTTACGGCGTGCGCACACTTGTAGAAGTCGCTCGCCAATTGTCTCAAGCGTAAACGGCATCACTGAAAAGTAACGTCATCATGGAAATTTCCATGATGACGTTACTGCAAGAAGGAATTTGTCTATGAAAAAGAAAGTCTTATCGCCGCCTAAGTTGGCACAACTAAATCCAACAAACCCGCAACTTTCACCGGACGGCAAACAGCTTAGTTTTGTCACTGAGTTTGGATATGGTCTGTCCCAAATTCGCATACGCACGCTGGCCGAGGGCAAAGATAGAATAATTACTCCAAGCAAAGGCAAACAAATTACGTCACATCGCTGGTCGTATTTGCCAAATATCTTTTTGTACACACAAGAAGACGAAAATGGCAACAAGCATATCTATGCATTGAATTTAGAGACCAACATTAGACGCTGCTTGACGCCTTTTGCTTCAGACAAGCAGATTCTCACTCCGGAAATCATCGCAACAAGCCCCTGCAATCGTAGTGAAGCACTTGTTACGTTGAACCTGGAAAACCCGGATATACACGATATTTATCGCGTTAATTTGCTAACAGGAGCGATCACTTTGGATACAAAAAATCCAGGGGATGTCGTTTCCTGGATTCCGGATATCGCCCTAAATGTGCGAGCAGCTAATTGCGTTAGTGAGCGCGGTAACGTAATTAGATATCGGAATTACCGCAATCGTGCTTTCAGTGAATGGAAAACCATCATCTCCGCAGGCCAGGCAATTTGTCTCTCGTCCCTGTCGGGCAAATTGTACTTCACACCAGCTACTTCCAAGATGCAGTTGGCTACATACGACGTGCAAACAGAAGAAGTATCGGTAATTTACAAGGAGCAGGGAAAAGACCTGATAACGGTTCAGATCAATCCGGCGACTTTTGAAATTGAGGCTCTCATTTTCAGAAACAGCGATCCGGATCTGTTGAACCCAGAGCTTGCTGTCGAGTTAGACCAACTCAAGACAATTCGGCAACGAAAATTCTGGGTGCATGACCGCAACACGACCGGTGACCTTTTACTGGTCACTAGTTCATCGCGGCGAGGCAATCTCAAGTATTGCCTGTTCAACAAGCAGACAAATCAGCTCAAAACTTTGTAGCAAAGGAGGACTTATGTCCAATCAAACTTTCAAACGCCTATTTTTTCTTGTTGCAGCAGCTGCAGCAGTTGTCGTTTTCGTGATGTTCACCAGCGGCTGCAATATTCAGCCACCATCGACTGAGCAACCAAAAGAAGACGCACCGACAATGGTTGGTTTGTACACCAGTCCATATGATTTGCTGGTCAACGATTCGGCAGACTGCAACGACTTTTTGATGACGTTCAAAGGCGACTCTTATATCGCCAGCAACGATTCGCAAAAGGTCAGCTCGTACATGTCGCCCTGCCAATTGTCTTTCATGATCAACCAATCGAAAGAGACGAGGGCACTTGTTGCCGATCTGACAAGCAGCGCCACCAAGGAAGATACTCGCCTGACGGCGAATCTCATGACCTATGAAGACGCTCAAGGTTTCATCCAGTTGCGCAACGAGAAAATGAACATCGATGTCTTCCTACGCTCCAAAGCGTCGGAAATGCTGCCTCGCAGCAAGGACTTTGATGGCTCTTATGACCGCAGCAAACTGACCACGCCCGTGCCTGATTTTGTTGACCAACTAGCCCAAAAGCTAATCGCTGCCGGCTACAAGTTCAGCAGCGCCAAGCCGGGACAACTTCAGTTCGACTCGGGTTCACTGGAAGCAACTTCCGGTTACAACACAGCGGCAATCATGTTTGAGCCGGGCACGAAATAACCGTGCACAAAAGAGAATAGACTTTGCACTCTATTCTCTTTTGAATTACAATTTTCTACTACTCTTTGTAGCATTTCTCAAATTTACCGTTTACAAATTTGATCCGTTCGCCACCACTGAAGGCGCCAAGTGGATCAAACTATTTGCCGGAAAAAGAAATTGATCCACGTCGCGCGAGATGCGTTAGCGTTTCACTATTCTTTTCACTTTCTCCTCGATAACTTGCTTCGATCCTCTGGCAAGCAGGATTTCTTACATTCGGCGAAAAATACGCTTAGCAGATATTCTCCTTATCAACCTTGATAAACCACTACCAATTTTCGTAGCGTGAGATCGTCATTTATTTCTCGCATAGAAACACGGAAACACAAGCCTTACCAGGCAACCCAAAATCGACAGCTAGCAAAGTTAGAAAGCATGGCTTTCTGTTCCTTGCCGCTTGTCGTTAATTTCGTGCGCGAATTGACATGACAACTACACAAAAACAATCGAGGAAAATGATTATGTCTAAATCAGCAACGTATCAATACGACAGCTTGGGACGTCTCGTTGGCGTCACATTCCCGAATGGTGCACAAGCTACCTACGCTTACGACGACATGGGCAATCGCACGACAGTCGTTGAAGTCCCACCTCTAACAGGAACGCCCTCAACCCTTCCAACAGTCGCTGCATTGCCCAAAAAGCATTGCATGGACTTCATGAACAACCCAATGATGGTTTTGCTGTCGGACGGACAACTCATTGGATGGGGTGAAAATACTACTGGCTGTCTCGCCAATGGAATCGCGTCGACTACTTCGTCAGCTCAGAGAGTCTTATTCGATCCGAATACGACTATCCCACCAGCCAATGCAACTATAGTTGACTGGGCATTCACTAATGCTTCGCTATATGTTGTCTATTCCAATGGCTGGGTATATTCCGCTGGCGATTCGTCTGTCGGACAACTCGGACATGGCGATACCGTATCTCGTCTAAATTTGAAGAGAATCGAATACTTCGTCACAAACAACAAATCAATAACCAAAGTGTGGGCTGCCTGTCACACAGTCAACATGAACGGCGCGGGTTGTGCTTACTTCCAAGACAGCAACAAAAATATGTACGCCTGTGGTGGAGGAGGCTCCGGTAATTTAGGCAACGCATCTACCCCGACCGCAAGCTTAAGTACACCGGCTCCAATTACCGGAGTTACAACGTCTCCATATGTCGTAGAGATGGCGATTTCCTGTTGGTTCTCCGCCTTCAGTGCCTACATGTTGATGAGCGATGGTACAGTCCTGGTGGCGGGGTATAACGGTCAAGGTCAACTTGCAAATGGCACCACTACCAATATTACTGGTGGTTTTGTTAACGCTAAGAAAACCGGTTCGACTAATATCACCAATCTTGTGTCCATCTCTGCTACTGCCGGCTATCCGAATGGCGGCTCGGCGCTTGGCGTTGACTCGTCTGGAAATGTCTGGACTGTTGGATATAACGGATCTGGACAGTTGGGACACGGAAACCTCTCAGACAAAAACTTGTTTACACAAGTCGCCGCGCTGAGCAACATCAGCAAGGCAGAGATTGGTGGTGGGCAGTATGCATACTGCTATGCGATCAACACGTCAGGCAATGTCTACACGTGGGGTTATAACGGACAAAACAATTTGTTTCTCAATCACAGTAATGCTGCTTACACTCCAGTTCAAGCAACGTACATTCCTGGTACAGCATCGAGGTTTTTCTTCCCTAGAGAGCAACAACTAGGAGCTAGCTCACAACTTATTGCTGTTACGACAACTGGAAAGGTCGTGTATGCGGGAACAGATGTTTCGCAATTAGGCTTAGCCAACACCGTTAATCCGGGTGCCTACAAGTATATTCCGATGCCGATTTCCATTCTTAATGGATCCGAAGTCATCACGGATATCTTCACGCATGGCACTGGCTTGGCGCAACGCTTCTTCGCGTTGACTGACCTAGGAAATCTCTATGCATCTGGATCCAATCTCAATTCCATCTGCACAGGTGGAGAGACATCCAGCATGTATAAGACAGCCTTCTACAAAATCCAATTTTTGCCTTAATCGAGGTGGAATCCTATGAACGATAACAATGAAAACAAGGACCGTTCACAAGACGTTCTTACACCTACATTTGGTGCTTTGGCTCCGCAAAGAGCTACCAATCCTCGCATGGCAAAGAAGCGCCGTGGTGAGAGAAAAATGCCCGACGATATTTATCGTCGCGAAAAGCGTCGTCCGCGTCGCAGAGACGAAGAAGACATAGTCGCTGACAGCCCGGAAGGCACTCCATCGCTAGCCGAATTGGCTCGCGCACTGTCCAATGATCCCAATTCATTGCCGGTTGATCTTATCTATCAATTTGTCCACGACAACATTGACTTCATCCCAAACTACGGCTTGCATAAAGGTGGTTTGGGTGCATTGATTGATGGCTGCGGCAACGCATTTGATCAATCCGACCTAATGGTCCAATTACTGGAAGCTGCCGGAATTACAACCGGCGTCAACTACGTAATGGGCACCATCAAACTAAGTCCAAGCCAGTGGTCCAACTTGCTTGGTGTCAGTCAGTCAAGCCCATCTCTTGCCAGTCAATTGCTGGCTAATGGTGGAATTGCCAACAGTCTTGATGGATCAAATAATCTCTCGCTAGAACATTGCTGGGTACAGGTAACCATTGGAGGCACCAATTACGCCTTTGACCCTGCTTTCAAGGAGTACAACGTCATTTCCGGGGTCAACCTGGAAACAGCGATGAGCTACGACCGCGCGGACTTCTTGAGTGATGCCAATTCGGGATCAACTCTGACATCCGACTACGTGCAAAACATCAACGACGCTAACATCCAAACGAACTTGCGTGACTACAGCATGAATTTGGTCAATTGGATCAAAACAAACATGCCGGCCGCAAGCGTAGATCAAATATTAGGTGGGCATTCGATTGTGCCGACAAGCATGCCATTGCGGCAAACATCGTTGCCATATCACGACAATACATTGACCACGACAATTGTTGCTTCGTTGCCGGATAACGTGAAGGCAACTATCAAAATCCAGTACGACTTCAACACATCAACACAGCAGTACAACATCAGTTCTACTTTCTTTACTGATGACATTTACAGCAAACGTTTGACACTGTGGTTTGACGGCTCTTTGATTGCTCGTCTGTATCTGGATGGAACACAAGTAGGGAATGCCTCCTCGGCGCAGACACTTGGCACATCCAGCAATATGGTCGTGACAATTGATCACCCGTATCCAACCAACTTCGCTGATGCTGTACAAACAGCCTCTATCAGTGCTGGTGGTCAAACAACAATCGGTACTGCCTGGGGTGTGTCATCAAAACAAATGGCAGCCGTTCACCAAGAGGGTCAGAACCAAGCCATAGCTGACGGACTGGCATCAGGTGCTGAAGCCTTGTTGGGACGATCGCTTTTGCTTGTCTGGGACAACTTCATCGGACAGGGCAGTAAGGGCGTGGAGATGCTTTCTCGCATGTCCAATTGCACAACGGTGATGCATCACTTTGTCGGGACTGTTTGTCACCAGGCATATGGCTCCGGAACAATCAAGACCGTCAACTCTTTCCTTGGTGCTTGGAGCCCATCGAAGCTTGCAACTTCTGCGGATACGGCATCATTAGGAGTAGCTGCGTCGTTGATGTTCCAAATGCTGGAGAGTGCTGCGCAACAACAAGTAACCGGCATCACATCGGCTGACCCCATTCAGGCGATAAAGACCGTCAACCTTGCAGGGACGAAAATCTACGACGCCAAGACAAGCAATTGGACAACAGGAACCAACGTCAAAACAATCATGTCAAACGCAGGCTATACGTCTGCTGTATTGACTACGATTGAAAATTCGTTGATCAACGCTAATCCAAGCTGGCGCGTGGCGATGCCTGAGACCTTCTCCATCACCATGGGAAGCTTCAACAACTTCTATGCCTACATGGGAATTGGCAGCAGCGGTTCAAGCAGCGGCAGCAGCACAATTGTCGGACAAACTTGGTTTGGCTCAAAAGGAGTTGTCTCCGGCGGCTACCAAGACCAACCAACTACCAACTCTGCCGCAAGTGATAACGCG
>JAIETZ010000007.1 GCA_019744775.1 Candidatus Obscuribacterales bacterium | reverse complement strand
AGCAGCTCTTGCCTTCCCCGTTTGCTCATCTTTAACCTCATTTCTTTCCCCCTTCTGGGGTTAGTTTTTAAATGAGGCAACAGTTCGTCAAGGGTTAGATTTTTGATGAGTCAATGCGCGTCTTAGCGAACTTCATTGATCTGCTGGAAGATTCCTCAGGTTAAAGTCTTCGGAATGAGAAAGGGATTTGTGTGCTTCGTACGTCGCGGCGGATGCTGATGGTCCTATCGTCCGTCCAACGCACGCATCCAGGCATTTGTTGCAAGCCTTCTTCTTTCATGCCTATCCGGATCCGGGTGTTTATACTCGCCTTTCCTGAGCAACTGAAATGCTTGATCCAATTCAGGATGAAGAGTCGTTGATCCGTCTGGTTTTTCGCGACTGGTGTATGTTGCACCGTTGCAACCCTCTACGCACACTTCAATGCACTTTGACTTTTCGCTAAAGTAAATCTCCCAGTCCTGATAGCCTGACGATCCACAACTGATAGCCAAGATTTGTGATGTACGAACATCGCCCAATTTTGAAAGACCTGGTTCGTAGCCAAACCGGTTGATAAAGCGCTCGCGTCTTAGTTCTTCCGTATCGCGAATAGCCTCTTCTTCAGTCGCCACCAATTTTCCGAAGGGCTTTATTTGAGTATTGTCTACATACACGGACATACTGCCGGAATGAACACGAAATCCATTTTCCTGCACTTCTTGTATGGAGAAATAATCTCCGGCCTTTAATGTGAGAGGCATGCCACCGCGGGATCCTTCAGGAACGAATTCCTGTAAAACGACAAAATATAATCCCGCTCTGATTTCCTTCTCGCTTTGTTGATGCCTCGATTTTTCATATTCCATGGTCATAGTCTCCGATTGAATTTATGGCTTAGCTGGACTTTAGTTCTCTTTCTGCCGCTTTGAGTTGCTGCTGAATAACCTCAGCTAAGGCCGACGTGATAGCTTCCGGTGGCAGTTTTGCCAATTCCAGCAACTGTTCTACAGCCTTCAACTCGCGCGCGGCGACAACTAAGTCCATGGCTTGACCAACAGCTCCAAGTCCATCGGTACAGATCATCTCCCTGTCTTTTTTGTCTAGTGCATCCTTTATTCGCTTATCCAGATCGCGATACTGCGCTTCAAAGTCTTCAATGCTTTTGGTTTGTCTAGTAGTCATAACGTTAGTTCTCCTAATATTGTTGTGATTGTTCATTCCTGCACGCGCTGACTGAGAACAAACAACCCGCGAGTGATCCGTTCTCATTAGAGACATGCCGATATAAGTACGCTATTAGAAAGGCTAAATGGTCATACGCTTTTTCAAAAGCGCGCTAAGTGTTTTGCGGAACTTTCGTTGTTCTGCATTTTCCTTTTTTGTCTCCGCGAATATCTCTTCAAATGCTTCACGGATTGCGCGTTGTCCTTCTTCGGACTTACCCCACTCTTTTATCGCATTCAGAAGAATTTGCTCTTCGGGATCATCTGCTTGCTCTGATGTCATAGTAAAAGCACCTCATGTTGTTGTGTGAAGGCAAGGTAGAACGCTGCGTTTCTGCGCCTGGGTTATTGAATTCGGACAATGAGTGCCAGAAGAAGATTCTGCCGCGTCTGAACGCAGTGCATGTTCACTTACATAACACGTGCTGCTCGCGCGGCAGATTCTTCACTTCGTTCAGAATGACAAAGTGATCTGGATTGTTGAATTACATTGATGGAACCTACAGCTTGAGACCGCGTAAGCGCAAAGCGTTAGCGATTACTGATACAGAGCTGAGTGACATGGCGGCAGCGGCTACCATTGGATTTAAAGCGATACCGGTAAGTGGTAGCAAGAGACCAGCAGCAGCAGGTATGGCAAGGGCGTTGTAGCCGAATGCCAGAAATAGATTCTCAGCTATGTTGGCGAGCATTGCTTTGCTTACTTTGTGCGCGCGCACGATGCCGGCAATGTCGCTGTTGAGCAGAACAATTCCAGCACTGCTAACGGCTACACCTGTGCCTGTTGCCATGGCGATGCCGATATTTGCTTGAGCTAGCGCTGGTGCATCGTTAATGCCGTCGCCGGCCATTGCTACAACCAATCCCTTGCCTTGCAATTCTTTGACAAGATTTCCCTTGTCGGCAGGCATGAGACCCCAGCGTATGTCCGTAATGTCAACCTCGGCAGCAATTGCTTTTGCTGGTCCTTCTTTGTCTCCCGTGGCAAGCACGACGGTGATACCATTCTTCTGCAGGGTCTTGATGGACTGGACTGCATCCGGGCGTAGTTTGTCGGTAAAGTGTAGTTTTCCCTGACACTTTCCGTCTACTCTGATGAATATTTCCGTCTTGTCGGATTCCGATTTGTCTTCTGTATCAGTACCGGCGAAGGACTTGCTGCCTACCTTGATCTCCTGTCCGTTGACGATGCCGCTTACACCTTCTCCTGCAAAGATTTTGAAGTTATCACAGGCGAGCACTGCGCCATTGCGTTGTTGCTGCTCGGTAAGCACTGCATTAGCCAGCGGGTGTTCGCTGTGTGCTTCAAGGGCCGCAGCCAGCGCAAGCAGTTGATTCTCTTCAATTGTTCCCATGGTTGCAATTTCTTTGAGACTCATCTTGCCTTCGGTAAGCGTGCCTGTTTTGTCTATGACGAGAGTGTTGATGTGCGACAAAGCTTCCAGCGAGCTAGCGTCTTTGAAAAGCACACCAGCTTTGGCGGCGCGTCCGGCTGCGACAATGACGGACATTGGTGTAGCCAGTCCGAGTGCGCAGGGGCAGGCAATTACTAGAACTGCAACAGCCATTGTCATTGCTTGCACGGCAGGCATGCCGTTGGCTACCCAGCCGACAAATGTAAGTACCGCAATTGCAATTACCAATGGTACAAAGATAGACGCTACTTTGTCGACCAGCTTTTGCACTGGCAGCTTGCTGCGCAGGGCTTCGCTGACTAAGGCAATTATCTGTGCAAGCAAGGTGTCGTTGCCGATGTGTTGAACTTCTACAAGCAGACTGCCGTTGCCGTTAAGTGTGCCTGCTGATACCAGTGTCCCGGCAGATTTCGGTTCAGGTTTTGGTTCGCCTGTAAGCATGCTTTCGTCGACATAGCTTTCGCCTTCCAGCACTTTGCCGTCCACGGGAATTCGCTCGCCGGGCTTGATGCGAACTTCAGCACCAATGGGAATTTGATCCAGTTGCATCACCAGGGGGCTGCCGTCAGGCAAGACGACGGTTGCTTCCGATGGCATGAGTGAAACAAGCTCTTTCACGGCGCTTGCGCTTTGCACTCTTGCTTTTGCTTCCAGTAACTGTCCGAACCAGGCAAGTGTTGTAATTACTGCGGCTGATTCGAAATAAAGTATTGGAGCTTGCGCCAACAGAGAATAGACGCTGTAGAGATAGGGAATGACTATTCCCAGACTCAATAGCGTAAACATATTCAGTGCTTTGTTTTTCATTGACTGCCAGCCGCGGTGAATAAACGGCTGCGCTGCCCACAAAACAACAGGTGTTGTCAGTGCAAATTGCAACCAGTTGTTTGCAGCATGATCAATGATATTTATGCCGAGCATGTGTGACATGCTCAGAGCAAAAATTGGAATTGCAAGTGCGGCGCTTACGAAGAGGCGTTTTTTTATTTCCACTACTTCGGCTTTTGCTGCCTCATCGTCACCAGGCATCATTGCTTCCAAGCTCATGCCGCACAAGGGACAGTCTGCGGGTTTGTCGCTTACTACTTCCGGATGCATCGGGCAGGTGTAGCCGCTACCTGAATTTGCAGCAGCTTTTGCGAGCTTTTCCTTGCGATTTGGATCAAGATAGGCAGACGGATCCGCCTTGAATTTCTCAGCACAGCCGACGTAGCAGAAATAATACACCTGGCCCAAGTGTTCAACTTGGGCCTTTGCTGATTGAGGTTCTACGGTCATGCCGCAGACCGGATCCTTGTGTGATGTCATTGGATGTCTCCTGGTAAGCCTGATTCAGCTTTGCACATCATAGCAGGCGTAGCGTTCGACGTTGTGCTGGACATTGAATGATCCATGTTGGGCATCAATGCCATCGGCCACGTGGTCATTACAAACATTGCGACACCCATCGAAAGGTGAGAAATGTCCGAGCCCAGATAGAACAACTTCGGATGCTTCAGATCATGATAAAGCTCATAGCTGTAATATCCGGCAAACCAAAGCCAGAAAGCTTGCTGAAGAAATACAAACCAGGCTCCCAGATCAACAGGATGAAACATCAAGGCCATGCCGCCGAGCATACCGACATGTGCCCAGTCCCACCACCAAATGTTGTACGGAAGTTTGCGTCCCCATGTGAGCGCTCTGGTCAGAAACCACAAACAGCCAAAGCCGAGGATGTAAGTCCAAGCCGTCGCCGGTATCGGCAGTAGATTGGGCGTGAGCATTGATGCCATGGAAAGCATGCAGATGCCGTGACCGATTTCGTTTTCCCAATCGGCATATCCGTATACAGACTTTACCTTTTGCGCGGCAATTAGTCGATACATGTAAAAGCCGAATCCGGAGAAGAAGAAGAACGATAAGAGGTTGAGCAACCATTGCGGTGCCATATAAGAAGAACAACAGTCCATGTTAGTTACCTCGCTGCGCTGAGAATGGTTTGTGGTAGATAAAGTTCGTGTTTACGAATGTATTTGTTGACTCCGGCAGGTACGTAATATTCGATTGAACGTCCTTGTGCAATCAACTCACGAATCGTTGTGCTTGATATTGAATTCATCGGGCAGTTGATGCGTTCAATGTCATAACCCGGCAATTGTTTGCGCCACGTATCGACGATTTCGTCGTGATGCCCGCCGCTTGTATCGCCGGTATCTCTGGATGCAACCAGCAATCGACACTGACGGATATAGTCCTGTCCGCCGTCCCATCCTGCAAGCTGCGAAATGTTGTCCGCTCCGAAAAGAAGATTGAAGTGTACGTTTGGTCCCAATTCTTCGCTAAGCTGTTTGAGCGTCTCATTTGTATACGACTTGCCGGGACGATCTGCTTCCAGGCGAGTTACAAAAAAGTGCGGATTGGATTTTGTCGCTTTCTTTACCATGGCAATTCGGTGCTCTTTATCAAGCACGTTTTTCTTGTGCGGTGGATCGCCGTTGGGAATCCACAGAGTTGCATGAATACCGAACTGTTCTGTTGCGGCTTGGGCAACAAGCAAGTGACCGAGGTGAATTGGACTGAACGTCCCTCCATTGCAGATGACTTCGATAGTGCCGTGTTTCCGTTGCATTTTGCGTAGTTCTTTCACTATCCAAGGTTCAAGGTGGGTACTGTATTTAGATTTCTTAGGCATGGTTTTGTCTCCCAAGTGTGAAAGGAAAAAGCCGCCGGAAGAATCCTTGCCGGCGGCTTTACGTTTTCTAGAGTGAACTTATTGCTGGCGGATCTTGCCGGACTTGGTGATCACGTAAGTGTCTTTGCCGACTTCCAGGACATATCCGCGCTTGCTCGCGTCGTATTTGGCATCCAATTGTTTTTGGATGTAATACTTTGTGAGTTCGGTTTTGGATACGTTTACGTAGTGGCGCGTGACCATGACGTCGTAGGTATTGTTTTCGTCGTTTAGTTTCAACGGCGTTACCTTGCGTCTGTCCATGTTTTCCTTGTCGAAGTTTTGCATCTTCTCAGTGAGGCGACCTGCATTTATTTCGGGCTTTTCCGCGGGCGGTTTCGGTGCTGGTTGCTCCGGTTTGGGATTGCAGGTGGTCTTTTTCGACGGGCGCTTCAACTCCGCTGGAACATTTGCAAACTTGAGCTTGGAGTCTCTTGTTGCGTCTTGCGAACGGCAACCATCGATGTCGAAGAGGTAGGTGTCGCCACTTACTTCAACCACCCAGCCTTCATAGAGGCTGCTGTAAACGGCGTATAGCTCGCGCTCGACGACGTAGACTTCGGTTTCAAATCGAGTGTCGTGTTTGTAGTGCTGTTTGGTGTCCACAACCAGACGGGTCTGATCAAGATTCCAACCAGTTGCGGTGACTTCGCGTTTGCTTCTGTCTTCGTTGTCTTGTCCTGATACGAGGTCGTGACGAATGCCCAAGTCGACTGCCGGCTTGCTGTACAGAGGGTCAACAGATGTTTTGGTTTGGTTGACTTTGTACAGTTGGCTGCCCATGTAGAACATCCAGCCGTTTTGAGTCTGTACGTATTCGGCGATTGTTTCGACTGAATCACTAAAGTACTCATCGACGTATTTACCTTGGCGGCAGAATTGTCGAACAACATGTACGGACAAAGTGCTGCCGTCAAACGAGACCCGACCGATTTTGAATTGGCGACCACCACTAACTTCGTAGAAACCTGATGTGTTGGTGGGTTTGCCTATCGTCACACTTGGTTTGCTGTTCAGCTTGTTTATCTGATAGGGCGTCTCAAAACTGAACAAAGCCGAGTCGACCCAAATCATGTACGCTTTTTGGCTGGGCACGAAGTCGGCTGTTGCTGAACTTTTGATTCGATAAATTTGCTCAGCATCGCGAGTGCCATGACCGTAGGTACGTGTGATTGTCACCGGCGCAGTAGGGCTGCCGAAGGCGACGTCGGATGCGCTAAGAGTGATTCTGTCTTTCTTTTCGCCATCCATCCAACCGACTTTAGAAGTGCGCTCGCCGATATCTACTTCCGGCAGTGCAGGGGAAGAGCAGGCGGTGAGCAAACAGGCGGAAGCTGCCACAGCAAATGTCAAAAGCGATGTAAGAATGTTTTTTCTCATTGTGTTATTCCTTATCTGGTGTATTTAAAGAAAAAACGGCCCACACAAATGGCGGTGTGGACCGTTAAGTGATTCCGTTGTGGACTTCGTAATCTAGTCGTCGATTACGGGAATTGGGGGCACTGGGACTTGATCAAGTCTGTATATTGCCCTGAGCCTTTTGTGGTAGGACTCATACCAGTTGGCGGCTTTTCGCAAGTGAATCATTGCTTGCGAAAAGTCTTCTTTGTCTGCAGCGTCTCTTGCCAGTTCAAGTTGGCAGGATGCTTTTTCTTCGTCTAGCTTGAAAGCAGCCAGCATTGCTCGAATCCAGGTAAGCTTTGTCTCATTGCGGCAAATTACTTCCTCGCAGCGTTGCTTGGTTTCGGTGACTGCTGTGAATTGGGTCTCGAAGGTTTCCTGAGGGTCCTCGGCATAGGCTTTGCTTAGTATGTTGAAAGCAAAGACCATTAAACAGAGGACGCTGATGAGTACGCATATAATCATTTGGTGGTTTCCTCTGGACTGTGACTATTTATGGAACCGCTGTCCGCGACCGGGCGGATAGGAAGGACCCGACTGGAAATGGTCGGCTATGTGTGCTTTGTATTTCTCGAACATTTTCACGCAGGCATCCCGAAACTTAGTTGGATGCGCTGTTTCAGAAATTATTTGTTTGAGTCGTTCTTGGCTAATGACGCCGTCTTCGTCCTCTTCTGAATTGTCGGCAGGAAGTTCTGGATTAGGCATTTTCTGTTTCTCCGTGTGTGTTCACGTTGTGCAAGTTTTGGTCGTGCAAAGCCAGCACCTGCAAAGCTGAAGCCGGACTATCTCCCACGCTATGATTTCAGCGCTTAGAGCTTCAATTGCTTTGCTGGCTTTGAAATTTAGTGGTTAAGCAAAGACCTGTTTTGTGTTATTTAAAAGAGCACAGAAGAACAACTTACTATTTAGTATTAGTGCAATTCCAATTTCTATTAATAAGTCATTTGAAATGCAGTCGTGTTTTTCCCAATGGAAACGCGACAATTTTCCTAGCGCAGCTGGCCGATGCTGAGTCCGAAGTTGATTTAGAGATGATGTACGCAATTCAAGTACGTGTTTTGAAAGGTGTTTTCTTGACTGATCTGAATGAGCCTACCAAGTAACCAGCGTTCTCAGAACCTTGAAAAACAGTTCTTAAAATGTAACACATTTGGAAGTGTTTCCAGCGTGCTCTTTTGTTCCAGAGCACCGCTGTTTGGCACGTTCATCAAGCATCCCCGACCAAGCATCAACGCACAATCTACATAGTAGCAGGGCAAAAAATTACCGGAAATCGTCCGTTATGTGGACGGTTCCCGTCCGCACGATATATACCAGCTAGCTAGAAGGAGTCAGAGTTTGTGTCCTAACCGTTGTTTTTGGTTTCCGGTAAGTGCGATGTGTTGGCTTCGGGTTTCACGGTAGTGCTTTCCGGCAATTCCGGAAGTGCAGGTCCGTCGCCAATAAGCACAGTTGAGCCGAAAATTTCTTGGGCTGCTTTTTTGCCCGAGATCTTTTGCAGGGTTAGTTGCGTGAATGCCAGCAATGTTGAATTATGCATTGCCACAGCCAGCTGGTAATTGGTCAGGGCTAGATGTGCTTCTTCGTTAATTACTGCCATGCGGCTTTCGTGGCGCTTGCCCAAATAAATGGACTTAGCCATTTTGGCTTGCTCTGTACCGCCTGTGCCAAGCTGGAATGAAATCATCGCCACTTGGGCCGCCGGTCCAATGACGTTTGGCGCCAGCGTTGCTGTTCCCAGGATAGTCTCGACGACGCGACCTGTGGCTCGACTAGCTGCACTCTTTTGATTGTATTTATGCAAGTGCTTCCTTACGCCTTCAACAACGGCGTCTGATTCTTTGGCACCTGTTGTAGCAATTTGCAATTTTGCTGTTTGTTCGTCTATGTCCCAGATTGGAGCAGCATAAGCAGATTCTGGAATTTCCAGACGGCTATTCCAGCTGGTCATCATTTTTACAGTCTTGTCCGCTTCTTCTTCGCCAACGAGAGTTTTCAGTTTGTCTCTGCCTGAGGCAATTGTTTGTTGCGCTCTGTCTGGTTGCTTGTCGCCAAGTCCGCGCGCAATTTGCAGTGTTGCTCTGAAGATAGCTAAATGATTTTCGTCAATTACCTTTTGTCTGGCGTATTCGACAGCGCCTCTATTATTTAGTTTGAGCTTCTCATTGAGAATTACATCAGCAGCTTCTGACGATGGAGCAAATCCTTGGTAGCAAAATAGAAATTGTCCCGCGTCTTTTGCCTGAGCTAGTGTGCGCTGCGGCAATGAGCGATGTTTCTTGACCAATTTATCGAGAGCTTCCATCTGTGGATTATTCTTGAGAGCAGTCTCTAACAAGTTATCTATTTGATTCGATAACTTAGCTTCGTATTGAGAATAAGAAATTCCTGCTTCGAGTTCTAACTCCGACTTAGCACCGGCAGTAGCCTCAAGCGTCGTCCTTGGACTCGAGCTTGTAGAAGCATCGAGTGTGAATTCTGCTCTTGCTGCGTTTACGCTCAGCAAGAACATACAACTTAGAAGGACGATATGATTTTTGGATTGCATTGGGTTACCCCGATTGGCTCTTTACAGCCAGATCGTTCCCGGCTCGCCGAATTCAAAGCCTGGTCGTCAAGGGGTAATGCTAATTTATCACTGACATCTAGGATAAAATGCGGCGGTGGTGGCATTTTGAAGTTTTAGATTTTGGCGTAAACAACATGTCAACAAACTTCATTAATGACTATTGACAACTGGGTTGGTTTCGAAAGTCATAGCAGTTGCACGTAGTCCTGAAATGCCGATTTTTTGACCGCGTTGTAAAGACGTTTGTCAGCTGTAACTAGTGGGCAATCGTAAGTCAGACCTACGGACAGGTAGAAACAGTCGTAAACGCTGGAGTTGAGCTCGACAGCAAGCTTGTAAGCTCGCTTAAGGAAACGATCGGTTGAGTGAAGGGTTACTGGCAATCTGTTGAGCGAGTCAATGACTCCCTCTCCTGTTTGACTTGTTAGACGCTTTTGTCTCACCATTTTCCAAACGACGTTTGCGCACTCCAGGAGAAGATAATCCGGAGCAATCCTTGTTTTATTTTCCTGCCTGAGTGCCACAGCACGTTCGCTATTTGGTTCGTTTACGAACCATTTGAGAACAACGCTTGCATCTACGACGAAAGCGTTCATCTATCGCGGTCCTCTCTAATTAACTTGGTCACGTCGGACTTGGGATTGTATTTTTGCTTTGCCCGTATTTTCGCTGCCAGCTCCCAAAAACTTGCCTCGGCATCGTCTGCCTTAACCGTGTTGTCCAGAATCTCCCATATCTCGGACTGAACTGAGCGATTGTTTCTCTTTGCTCGCGCCTTGAGGGCAGCCATGGTCTTAATAGGCACATTGCGTATAAGTAAGTTGGGCATTTTTGTTGTACCGGCATGGGTGCTATCATTATGATAGCATATGACATCCTCTTTCATCAAACTGCTCCTCCTGAATTTCGGCTGGTTATCTATAGACGGTCAAGTGGTTCAAAAAGTTCAAAATGGCCGGCGAAGTTTAATGTGGCTGCCAGGGTGTTAGGATTAACAAAACACGGCAAGGAAAAAACAGTGAGCGGCGACAACAATCGAACAGACAGACCTTGGGGAAGTTTTTTCATTCTTGATGATCAAAAAACTGCGAAGGTCAAACGCTTAGTGGTAAATCCTGGTGAACGTCTAAGTTACCAGAGTCACACTAAACGTGATGAGCACTGGGTGATTATTGCTGGGATTGCAACTGTGGTATTGGATGACGTCGAGCGTGATTTCGGTTATGGCGAACATGTATTTGTTAAGCGTGGAACGAAGCATCGTATTTGCTGTCGTGGGAATGAACCTGTTGAGTTGATTGAAGTGCAGGTTGGCACGTCTTTTGAAGAAGAGGATATTACGCGTTACTCCGACGACTACGGCCGCGAAGGTACTGTGGACTAATTGAATTGTAGGGGCGCATTGCATGCGCTCTTTTTTGTATGTTGTAATACTACAATCAATAGTACAAATCATTAAAAAAGAAGCGAGGGGATTTTCATTCTCGCTTCTTCGTATTTAGACTCGGTCACAACCCGGTTTGATGATGCGCTTCCAAAGTGTTGCACCGTCACCAGTGATATTGCTTTCTGCTTTTGACAGGTGTGTAAGCAATTCCGTTTCCAAATCTTCGTCGCTAAACTGCGCAGCCAATTCAATGGCTCGCGCTGCATAGCGAAGATTCTGAGTTGGCTCGAGTCCTGTTATGTCATCGAAGAACCAGGCGCAGCTTGTGAACATCAGCATGGCGTAGCGTTGCATTTCCAAAAGCTCGAAGCCTTTCTGTACTTTGTCGCCGGTGGCGCAAGGTAGAAAGTGACGAGCGGCAAATGAATTTGCTTGCGATGCGTTCAACACCACTTCGATGTACTTATCGCGCACTGCCCACGGGTCAAGAAAATATTCCTTGCCTTTGTGAGCAAATATGTGATCGAGTTTTACACGCAAGTCATCGAGACCTTCGCGAAGAGGAGCACGCCATCTTTGATGCCAGTCGCTGCGCATTTTGCATCCGCAGTCACTGCGCCAGCGTTCGATACCGTGCGCACATGACCAACTGGAGTTTTCGTGGATTTCCACTTCCCACTCGGGCGGATGCTTTTCCAGATAGGTGCCGTAGTTGATCACTTGCACATCTGGATTGTTTTCCAGATGGTTGAACAACCAAGCAAGACACATTTCACCAAATCGCCAATGATGCCCTGCGGTTTCACCGTCGACAGCCACGTGGACAAGTTGGTCGTGTTTGCGCTTGTCGTTAAAGCCGCTGTAGATGCGGTTTAGGAATCGCTCACCGCTCGATAGCAATTGCTCAAAGGCGACTGCTTGCGAAATTGGCCCATCGTAGAAGAAGATGTTGATCGATTTTCCGGAAGGCAAATTGCAAACATACGCACGCGATGGATCAATGCCGCCAGTAGACCGCCAATTTTTTCCATCAAGTCTGCGCCAGCGTTTTGCTTGTCGTGGCGCAAGAATGGTGTATTTAATTCCTTCTTCTGCCAATGCTTCAAGCGATTCGATGTTTACCGCCGTCTCCGCCAAGTGCATGCCCTCTGGATCGCGACCGAAGTGTTGGTGAAAGTCTGCTTTGCCCCAGACAACTTGCGTCTTTTTGTCGACGCTATTTGCCAGCGGCATAATCATGTGATTATAGACTTGAGCAATAGCATTGCCATGTCCCAGTCTTTGCAGGCTTTGCTTGTCGCCTTCGATGATCAGGTCATATGTTTTGTAAGCGTATTGCCTCAGCCAATCCAAAAGCGTCGGACCAAAATTGAAATTAGTCCAAGCGTAGTTGTTCATTTTCTTGAAGACGCTGCCATCTTGATTGAGAATCGGCGCTTGACCGTTTGCTAGATAGCATTCGGTGTTGATGCGCACATTCCAGTTGGGAAAAGGGGCAGCAGATGGCTGGTCTTCAATGATGCCGTGTTGCGGGCATTCACGCGGCGGTTGGTAGAAGTGTCCGTGATAAACAAAATATTTTTCCATACGTCCCTCTTCAGATTGCAGAGCAAAAAAGAGGAGAACGCCTAAGTGCTCTCCTCAAATTCCCTGGGGAAACTGAACGATTACTCGTCTTCCAAGCAGTTATCGATAGCCCAACGCATTAGCTTGAAGCCATCGAGTGCCGGCTCGTTGAAGACGATGTCGGACATGCGCAAGAAGGTATAACCTTCAACCAATCCAAAACCGCCTTTGATAGGCAAGTAAGAGATCATGCGCTTCCAGCTATCGGTCTGGTAGAGTTTCCAACCCAGAGCGTTTTCGCCCTTAAGGATGATTCCTTGACGCTTCGCTTCTCTGCCAACCAGATGGCAAAGGTGAGCGGGCAAGCAGTTGTGTGTTTCTTCGTGATTGCCACTATGACCGTCGTCTAGTTCAAAGCAAGTGAAGTACAGGATGACGCGGCTACCTGCGCCACGTGCAACTAGATCGAGTTCAAGGAAAAGATTGAGGATTGGCTTGTAGCCGCCCCCATTTCCTTCCTTAACCCAATCAGTGTTGGCGCTTGTGCGCAGCATACCGCCGGCAAGTTCTGCCAAACGGTCTGCGTAGGTGATGCCTCTGTCAGTCCAATGTCCAACGCGCCAACCGATGCCAGGCAACTTTGCTGCAAGATCGACTCCTTTGAATGGAGACTTGCGTGCGGCAAAGATTTTTATAGCGCTGGTCATGATTTGGCGACCGTGCTTGATTAGCGAATCCTGGTACCAGTCGAAGAAGTCACGTCCGTACTGAGTATTGATGTGATCGCCTCTCTGGAAAAACGCGTCAACTTCGTTCGGGCGAGGTGGAGCAATGCGGCGAGACGCAGAATCCCAAGCTGTGAACACAGCTTTTTCACTGCCGTACTTAGCCAGCATTTGTTTTTCGAAATCGATTAGAGCCAATTCAGAATAACACTGCAACGCACCGCGGCTGGGGTAACCAGTTCCTTCATCGTGTTGGTTGTAGCTGGGGAAACGAAGTTCACCAGTAGGTCCCAAACTGAAATTGATTTCCACGATGTGGTTTGCTTGTTTGCCGAAGTGATCTCTAAAAGATCGAAACATTTGCTTGAGCAAAGGCAGAAACAAATGTGTTGCCCAGCAAGATACGGATTCGTAACTGGCGTTGCCTTGTTCACTGACAAACCGCACTGATTCCAATCTGCCGGAGCAAGTCTTGGAAGCAAGGTAAGTCCAGAGGAAATCAGGCAGAGGAATCCAACCGCTGTCATTGATGTTGCCGCCGCAGTGGTGAGTGGAAAGGATAGGTGCCCACTTCAAACCAGCGTCGACAACGATTTGCAAAATGCGATCGTAGTGCGACCAGTCAAACACAGCGCGCATTTCTTTTCTGTTAGGTCTGGTAGATGAGATTTCCTTGAGGATAATTCCCAACCAGACGTCAGTGCTTATTGCTTCAGCGCCAATTTCTTTTGCCTTGCGACATTGTTTGGCAAACTGATCAAATTCAAATTGGGACCGCATGCTGTTGTGATCATGTGCTTCACCGACATTGAGCGGCCCCATCACAAACATGGTGGGGATTTCTTTCTTCATATAATCGGTCCTTGAATTTTGGGTGAAACAAAAACACCCCCAGCGAAAGCCGGAGGTGAGAGATTGGCGGATATTCAATACCTGTCTGTCCAGAGAATTTCTCTGGAATTTCTAGTGAGAGTTAGTCACTGAGTGTTATTTGAATCGACGACTTATCGCTTTGATTTGGATAAGGTGGAACTCACAATTGGTATGGAAATATGCCGGAACTATGACTCAAACATACTGCTTTTGAGTGTGCGCAAACAAGTTCAACACCAAGAAGAAATCCTCATGGTTACTAGGTTTTATCCACTCTAGCTCAATTCGCGTGAACGATAGATATGTTTTCGATCTACAAAACACATGCTTAATGCTTCGCGCGGTTGGCCTATGGGTGGTAGGGGCGCATTGCATGCGCCCGTTTTTCACGTGTGTCGGGTGAAGGAGGATCTTCGTGCAGCCTGACTTGGTTGTAGAGAAGTCCGTTGTGTTGGTTTTCTTGTTTTGTCGAAGGATGTGTAGCGGTTTGTCGACCGGAGGATGCTGTTCTTGCTTTGTCATTTCGACCAAGGAGACGACACTAAATGTGTCGTCGGGCACTTCTTTTCCGAAGTGGAGAAATCTGCTACGAGTCACCAATGAAGTGATAGATCGCAGAGGTACGGGTTCATAGTTCCGATTAGCTCAAGTTTCTTGCTTCGGCTCCACCGCTTAAGTTGCTTTTCTCGTTCAAGTGCAAGATGAACATCGTTACAAGGTTCAAAATAGACAAGCTTGTTGACAACATACTCTTTTGTAAAGCCATCTCTGACTTTTTGTTTGTGTTCACTGACTCTTCGTTCTAGATTTCCCGTCACGCCGATATAGAACGTAAGCGAGTAGCTTGACATGATGTAAACGTAGTACGTGCGCATCGTTTTGGTTACCAGTTGCTGGTCTTACAACGGGGACTTCGATCAGCGGTTGCAGATTTCTCGACTTCGGGGCTGCGCCCCTTCGCTCGAAATGACAGGGCCTCTATCTCTAATACGTAAAAGTTGCGAAAAAGTTCAACGCTTCCAGTTGTCATGAATAAGTGGTTTCACTCACGGCGCGCATCAGTTGGTGTATGTCAAGGATATTGGCTTGTCAGGAGCGAATAGCTGCGCTAATTTCAACTTGATTGGAATTAGTACATCATGCCAAGAACTCCTAATAAATAGAAAGTATATAGTTGCTTTCAATGGTGCTTGAGAGCTACGGTGGGGATCTAAATAATTCCTTTACGGCTCACACGAGAATTCGCATTTAGAAGCACCCAGCGCCTATTTCCAATTTCAAAATATCTAGTACTTCCATCGGTTCTACCGATTGTCTTTCATCGTGGAAAGCAAAACAGGAATTTAGCGAGCCCAGATAACGCTCAGCCGCCATCGCATGGCCGTTTTGAACAAGTCTGGCAACCACACTCGCAGTAACTCAATAAGTATTCTCCCGCGGTTGCAAAGGGGTAATCGCGACAGCGTTGTGACTCATCGGGCGGTTGTCAGTGGTGGCTGCCTCGTATTTTGTCAAGGAGGTCAAAATGACCGAGCATCAAGAGCAATTGAGCAAAGACGATTTTGCGCTCAAGCCTCTGGTCGAAGATTCCATGTCGCTGTTGAAGTACATGCAGGAACTTAATGACAACCCGGAACGTAATGACACGGCTCCGGCACTAGTTCTGAGATGTCTCACAGACATGGGCATTGAAAAGCCAGAGGATTATCCGAAAGATTCGGAGATGCGTCTCTATCTGGAGATGCTTCGCGAGCAAGGGATAGTCTCATTCAAAGCGTTGAGTCGCGTGGCAGGCAGTCAACGTTTCCAAACACAAATTGCCTCCAGCTTGAGCAATGCTGCAGCCAATGGCGCACAGCTTTATCAAATGCTGGTGGTTGAAGGTGGAACCGGCTCCGGCAAAGACCTGTTCAAGGACGGCATCATTGACGCGCTTGTTAAGCACGCAAAGGTTTATGCCGTCAAAGGTTGTCCCGAGCACGAAAACCCACTCAACCTTTTGAAGATGGATGAAATAACTCCGGAGATGCTGAAAGTCTTCGCGGCAAAATCTGGTTTGGGCGAACGCCTTTACGAGATGCTGCGCACGGCTGTCAGTCCATGTCAGTGCTGCCATAAGAAGGTGATGGGTGACATCGATCATCCAAATGCATCACCGAATTTGGCAGACATCGAAGTGGAAGTTATTCGCTTGTCCAACTACACAGGCGGCATTCAAGAATGGAAGCCAGGTCAGGATACGCCGTTGGAGAAAGCATTGCGCAAGGCGCAACGTGGTTTCATCAGCATGAATGATGGCTTTCTGAAAATTGCAGCAGAACAAGGAAAAGCAGACCAGCGGCTCATTCTTTTGGATGTACCGCAATACAGACGTCTTCCTGGTGTTCACGAAGACGGTTGTGTAGATCCGCCTGCACCAAGTCCTTTCGACGCGGTGATTTTCTTCACGACAAATGCCAAAGCCATGGCCGAATGGTTGGATTCAATTCCCGATAAGGAAGCGTTCACTAGTCGTTGCATCCTTCTGAAGTTGCCCTACAACCTCGTCCGCGTGGAAGAGGAAAGAGCGTATCAGAAGACAATGGATGGCTATCGTGAAGTGGCCCACTTTGATCCGCTGGCACTCAAATTGATTGCCACGCTGGCGGTGTTGAGTCGCTTCAAACCACCGGACAAGGGTGACTATTTTGTTCACCCAATGGAAAAGCTTCGCTTGTATCAAGGCGAAAAGATTAAAGTCAAACCTCTCGATCCCTCGAGATGGGCTGAGTTTTGGTCTTCGTCAAGTTCAGGCAGCTACTCCAGCTACTCGTCTTCCAGCTCTAGTTCGTCATCGAACAAGAATGAGGATGCAGTTAAGTTGACAGGCGACGCGCAAGTGTCACCTGGTCTTCTGTGGAAAGTTTCCGGAGCTGATGAAGGTCTGACAGGACTCGACATGCGCTTCATGCTTGGTCTTTTGAGCAGCATCAATTCGCTTGCTCTCAAGAGTAAACACAAGTGTATAAGCGCACAACAAGTGCTGCAGCTTCTGACGATTGCCATTTCCAACAAGTTGAATAACTCCAATCAAACCAAGGAGCAGAAGGAAACGTATGAACGTTGCTTGAAGTGGCTTGGCGTTCAAAGGGGTTATAGCACCGCATCCAATTTCGGTGGCAAAAGTCCGGATCTCATCGAGTCTGAATTGCGTCGACTTCTCAAAGACCAATTTGTGCGCGTTTTCTCTCCTCACTACGATACGCAAGCTCAACAGTTGTACGACGACTACAAACTGCATGCACTTGCTTTCAGTAAAGGACAGCCAACGGCGAAGCATCCTCTCTACGATCACATCCCGGTCAATGAGAGATTGCTCGATGAACTCGACCGTTATCGGTTGGGCAAATTGCAAACAGAAGGTCTCACCACAGAAGAAAAGAAATTCCGTGGTGCCGGATTGATGTTGGCTCTCGACGATGCGCGTAGCAGATTCTTGGCCCAAGCAAAGGAACAACTTGCCGCAACTAAGCCCGACAACGACGAGGAAGACGAAAGACCGCTTCCCAAGTTCGAGGACAACTGGCAGACGATTCCGGAGCTTGCTATTGCCATTGCAGCCAAACTGGATGCAGGAATTAGCGAAACCATCGAGAAGCTTCTGATGACGGAAGTCGACTCAAACCTCTCTGAGGAAGAACAAGAACAAAAAGCAGCTGCTGTGCAGCAGCTCAAATCCATTGGCTATTGCGACGGTTGTCTCAAACCGGTACTCGAATACGCCAAACGTACAACAGTGTGGTCCTACAAGGGCTAATTTTGTAAGGAGTATACATTATGTCTAGCAATAGCCTCACATTCACTCGGGAATCGCACCCGCAGATGTTCCTGCCGGAAGATCCATTTCCGTATCCGTTCCCAGGACTCAAGCCGATTTTCAGAGACTTCCTCAAAGTCGTAAGAGAGAACCCGGCATATGTCGAATGTACTCACGCCGCAGGATACCGTCTCGTTATGCGCGAAGGCGTCGACTACAGCAACGTGGAAGAAAGCCTTCGTCTTACAGGCAAAGAAATCCCCAACTATCCTGGTTTGGGACCATTCTTCGGTATCGACGAATTCGAGCATGACTTTGTCACCGGCTACCTTTATCAGGCAGCCATGGGTGGTCGTGCACGTAAAAAGGCTGCCACCATAACTGGTGCACCTGGTGCCGGTAAGTCCGATCTCATCAACAACTTGCAATACGTGGTCATGCACAAGCGTGAGCCAATTCCGTACATTGCAGGTAGCCCGATGTGGTCGAATCCACTTAATGCGCTCTTCTTGCTCTTCGACATTGCTGCTCGCAAGACAGCTCGTCGTCGCGACAAGATGCTCACTGAACTGACCGACATGATCGAGAAACTCGACTTCTCGGAAAGTTCTGCGCTTGATTTTGATCACAAGCAAGTTGTGAAGATCAAGAAAAAGCATGGTTTCAAGGCCAACCAGAAGCTGACGTCGAAAGACTTGGCCAATGTTGTGCTGAAGAGCCAGGACGACTTCGTCTCCATCGTCGTGTATGGTCTCGGCTTGCCGAAATCCACTCGCGATGCTCTGGTCAAGCCAGATCCGTGGTCGAGAGAACTCGTCATGGGCGAATTCTTTGGTTGCACCCTTATCGACTCCGAAGTCGCTGAAGCGGCCGGCCTTTCTGCTAAGAATGCGCTGCCCGGCAAGACCAAGTTCGACAAGGAATATGGCAAGTTCGATGCGAACTATGCTGTTGAGTTGTTCGAACTTCCGCTCGATAACATGTTCATGTCGGAAGGACATGGCATCGTCGACGTATCGGAAGTTCAACCGATCAACTTCGACACCAAGGAATGGTACGGTGAACAAGACATCGGATCGCTCGGTCTCTATAGCGACCGTGACCCGAGAACAGTCTCGCTCTCCGGCGCCTTCAACCGTGGTCGCTTGCTCATCCTCACTGAAGGATTCCGTAACCCGGATGAAGCTTTCCGCGTATTGCTGGAAGCTCTGGAAGGTCAGCGTCTGGCATTGCCTGCTCCGCTGAAGAACTTCTGGCAGCACGGCGTAGGCTGGGAAGGTATGATCATCCTTCACTCGAACGACGAGCAATGGAACAAGTTCTATCAAAATCCTGATCACAGAGCGCACAACGACCGCTTGCACTGGATTCCTTTGAAGTATCCGCTGCAGCCGTCCAAGCGTGCAATGATCACCGAGAAACTGTACAACGCCAGCGAATTCAGCGATCCCGATGGCAAGTCTTTCTGCCACTTGGAACCGCTGACTTATCAGTACACTGGTAAGTTCGCTGTGTCGAGCCACATTCACTGGGACAGCAAGCGCGGATTGGATGAAGATGCAGTTCTTCGTGCATACGACGGCGAAATTATTCGCCAGCCGGGCATGGGTACTGAACTCAATCCACGCACTCTCATGGAGATGGCACCGTGGACAGAAGGTCTTGAAGGTATCGGTCCTCGTGAAGTAGATACCTGGATTGGTGAACTTTGCGCCAAGGCGCGGACTGAGTTCGACATGGGCAAGCGTTCCGCACCGTGCGTAACCGTTTCCGAAATTCGCGACTACGTCATCCGCAAAGTGGCCAAGGATCCGCGTATCGAAGAGAAGCACAAGAAACAGCTCATCAGCTGGCTCCAAGGCTTCCTCGAAAGAAGAGTCCGTCGCCCTGCTTTGACGAAGGTGTACAAGGCTGCTTTCATCGAGAACTTCGCAGATCTCTGCCAACAGTTCTTCTTGAAGTACCTCGGCTTCCTGCGTTCAATCGGTCGCGGCAGACCGGCTCCAGGTGGACAGTATTTGACCACGCAGCAAATGGAACAGTTCCTGCAAGAAATTGAAAGAGCTGATTCGCTGCAGATCAATTCTGCCCAGGCCGACAAATTCCGCACCAACGTGTTGGTCGCAGTCGATGCTTACAAGTCTGAGCACGGCGGCGAAGAGCCACGTTATGACGTCCATGAAGGACTGAGACGCTGCATCGAAGCCTACGTGCTTCGCACAGCGAAGGACATCACCGGCGTTGTCGGTGTTTCCGACTTGAGTCCCGAGGAAGAAAAGCGTCTCAACAACGCGAAAGCGGAATTGGTGAGAAATCACGGTTACTGCCGCTACTGTGCTGAAAAGCTGGTAGTAGAAGTAGCTACGACTCGCGATTTCCTGACCAACTAAAGACCTCATGATCTAAGCGCTGCTTAGTCAAGGTCTGAGAACGCATCTTCGTCATTCTGAGCGAAGCGAAGAATCTCACGTCTTCAACGCGTGAGATTCTTCGTCGCGGCTACGCCGCTCCTCAGAATGACAGGTGCGTTTCTTTTGGGAATTGGCTTTAAGCGCGCTTTGAACGCGTATTAAGGAGGTCTACCAATGAGTGACGATAACAAAAAGAAAAAGGCTGCAGGTAATAAGAAACCGCAACCGAGAAAAAGGCAGCCTAAAGAGAAGGCCCCTGCGCAACCGGATGCTGCAAATGATCCGGGAAACAATAATGGCTGGAAAGCGCTTATGGCTAAGTGGGTAGAAGAAAACCCAGAGCGTGAGCGTCCTTCTGTCGTGCTGCCTTGTCCTCCATACTTGGACAGAACAATCAAAGACCGCGAATTGTTTATGAGGCGCGCAAAGCCACATATAACAAAAGACATCTTGAAGAAGATCATTCGTGGCGATTCCGATATCTTTAGAAACGTATATCTTGCTGCCAGAACATTTGCCAGCCAGTGGATTCCTTCTCGTCCCGCATGGCTTCCTGATGGAGTCTTCGGTGATATTGAAGTACCTATTGATGTTGAAGAACCTTCATGGTGGCCTGGTCGTGATGAGCCAGGTGGCGGCGGCGGAGGACAAGAAGCCGGCGAAGACGATGCTGATATCGTCTATATGCCAATCAGTTATGAAGAGTTTCTCGAGCTCCTAGCGTTGCTGTTCGACTTGCCCTTCCTCAAAGCAACTGATATGGACAAGATGCTTGTCTATACATTGAAAAAGCGAGGATTGAAAAAGCAAGGACCGACATCTCGTTTGGATAAGTTGGCCACGGCAAGAGCAAGGATTGAACGATTCCGCGCAGCAATAAATACGCGCCCGGAAGATTATCCCGACTTGTCGCCTGACAAAATCCCCACACCTGTTGAATTTCCTTTTGAAAAGGTCGACAGACGCTACACGCGTGTGGAAGAGAAGTGGGAACCGGATTCCAAAGCCGTTGTTTTCTTCGAGCTTGATGTCTCGGGATCAATGGGCGGTGAACCAATGATGATTGCCAAATTCTTCTTCTTGCTCAACCTTATTTGGTTGCGCACAAGATACAAGGATGTGACAGTCGTATACATCGCTCACAATCACAAGGCTTACCGAATCCCCAGTGAAGCAGACTTCTTCCGAGTGGTTGAAGACGGCGGTACTGCATTTGCACCTTCTCACGAGTTGGTTTTGCAAATCTATCGCAATGAATTCGGACCCGATTGGAATGCTTACTGTCTGCATGCGACCGATGGATTTGGCGACTCGGCCTCCGAGGTAACGCCGCTTATCGAGAAGATGCTCCGAACAGGATTCAACTACTTTGGATACCTGGAAATCGACACTTACGGTTGGGGCGGTGGCAGTTGGCAATCCAGCGGCATGCAAGCTGCGCAAAATGTGGCTGCCGATGTGAAGTCGCATGTGGGTATTGCCAAAATCTCATCCATGGACCAAGTGCCTGAAGCCATGAAGCAAATCATGGACAAGGACAAGACCGCCAATGGAGGTGCGTAATTATGCATAGTGAAATTCTAACTAGCGATCCTTTGCAGGCACAACGCGTACGCAACCTCCAGGTGCTCTTGCCCAGAATCAAGGCAATTGGAGATCGTTATGGTTGTGCGCCATGCAGGGCGATTTTTCGCAAAAAGTCAGACATTCAGCTGATGGACGATCTTATCTATCCGCTCGGTATTCCAGTCAGCCGCAAGGCCTGGTGGTACGGAAAAGCTGCTTATCAACAGCGGCGCGGTGGTCAAACGGGGCACGTCTTCGAATTTGCCACCATTTCCAATCCGGCAGAAGTTGTACTTGGCGACACAAATGATTTGATGATGGACATCCTCGTGATTATTCACGCCTGGATGGGTCACGTTCATTTGTTCCATAACAACCTCTGGCATGCCGAGACACAAGCAGAGTCTTGTTTGCAGAAGTTTGCTCAGGACGAAGCTTTTGTTGATGGACTGTTGGCCGATCACCGCAACTGGGGTGCCGATAGGTATGAGTATTATGCTGATGCGGCTCACGCATTGGAGCACCACTCAGGCGAACTGCCGACTCCAAAGGATGCTGTTCCGGAAGATGAATTGCGCGCTCAGTTGATCCAAACTTTGGATGAGTTGAGAGACAAGTTCATTTTGGCAAATACTCTGCAAGACAAAGAGCAATTTGCTGAAGAAATTCGGGACACGGCAAGACTGCTTAGCTGTCACCCTATCCTGCCTACAAGCGATATCCTCGGCTTCTTGATGAATCCCGACAACACCAAGCACTTGCCCGATGAAGCAAGGCGAATCATTGAAATGACTCGTTTTGAAAATCGCTACAGTACGCAGGTTGTTGGACGGACGAAAATCATGCACGAAGGATTCAGTCACTGGGTCGACGCGAAAATGCCTCATGAGCCGGAACTGGACTTGCTCAATATTGGTTTCGATCACATGATCGATGCTGCTCGTTATGACACCATGCACGACGCATGGCCTATTTACTGGTTTAGCGATCCTTACTCGCTGGGTCAGGAAATATGGAATTACATCGACGAGAAGTACTCGAAAGAGATCGGCACCGAAGTTGTAAGATTCCGCAGACTCAAGGTATTGACTCAAGCAGATGTCGACTCCGGAAAATATCCGGTTGAGACAATTACGTTACCGGCAGACTCTAATGGTGGTTTCCCAGAAGCGACTGTTGTTACCTGGACACCTCGTGCCGGCGATATCGTTGAGACTGATGAGTGGGTGGAAGAAACCGTCAAGAAATACGACCGCAGCTTCCTCTTTGAAGTAGCGCGTACGTATGATGACACTCGCTTCTTCCATACTTTCCTGACCGAGGAATTCTTCCAGCGCTTGCACAAAAAGGCTCTTGATTGGGTCAATAAGATGTTCATGCTAATAAACGGCACTCTGAAAAATCACCGCTGGGATCCCAGCCTCGTGTTTGAAGATGATCGAATGCCTATATCACTTGAAGAAATGTATCAGGTTGTCTCCATTTGGCAGAATCAGATCAAGCTTCGAGAGTTCATCGGCATGCTCGGTTATGGTGGCCCAGGACTGCCTGTAAGCCAAACGTCGCTATGGCAAATGCTGCAAATTATCCAAACGGTAGCCTCCTACGACTACTTCAAGGATCAATTTAAACGGCAAATGATCCTGCGCACGGGCTTGCAAGTTTTGCCGAACATCAAATTGGTCGACACCGGTCGTTATAACAACGCCGGCGTCACGACAATTCGCCACGAGTATGATCCCAACTTTGGACCTTTGAAGGAAGGCTATGCCCGACAAACACTAAGGTACCTGTGGAGATTTACCGGACCGGTGCGATTGTTGACGATGGAGATCCTGACGGACTCATACGGCCGTCCGTGGGGACCGCCGCGCCCGTATCAGTATTACACTGAAAACGGCAAAACGGTCAAAGAACGCTGGCTGTAGGGTAACCCGCCGCCATCTGACTTTCCGTGGTGTTGTATTTGTCATGCCTTCGTAGGGGCGCATTGCATGCGCCCTTTGCGAAGCATGACAAAATCCCGCGACAAAACGCGGAAAGTTATGAAAGGAGTAGTGAATATGAAAAAGGTAAAAACGGAAATCACGCCGCTTCCTTGCGGTGTTGTTTCAGTAAATAAAAAGCCACTCGGGCGGGTGCTTGTAGGTATCGTTGACGGTAATCGCATGCCGGCATTTGGTTTTGATGTGAAGGAATTCGTGCCCAACCATTTTCGAATGGTTCCTTTCGGTTCATTTGGAATCTTTGCTGCTTCCAGAGAGCCGATTGAAGTGCGTGTCATTCTTGACGGAAAGGTAGTTCGTGAAACGAGACTTTTCCCCAAGGAGCCGCCACAAGGCATGTTCCTCGATCCGATGATGAAGAAGTTGATGTCGGAAACTCCGACACCCCACTATCTTGCGGATACCGAAGACGGTTTTCCCTTCACGCTTGAGACCTACAGCAACGACCTGACCCTGGACGATATCATCGGCAACCAGTTGCAACCGGGCAGACTTGATCCGCCTCCGACATTGGACATGATCGACAACGGTCCATTGGTCATGGAAGAATTGCGCGAAGACGTCAACATTGAAGAATACTTCGCCGGTTTGCAGGTGGCACAGCCTACACAAGAAAATGTCGCTGTTGATGAAGACGAACAGCCGGCAGCAGAAGTTACTGAACCGGTCATGGATGAAGTTCTTTCAGATGAGGAACAAGATCATCCTGAGTGGACGGAGGGCGACGATCTCAACGACGACCCAGACACCTACAGACAGGTTGCTCAAATTGCCGCCGTGGCAAAACTTGAGGCACTGGAAGTTGTAGATGGAAGCGTCGAAGAAACGCAAACTGCTGAAGAAAATACAGCAGAATTGGAAGAATACGATCTGAAAATCGATCTGCATAAGCGCGCATCGAGCTGGGCTCCCAGCCACGGTTTGCTGGCAGTCGGCGTCAGATTCATTCAAGTACCGCGCGACAATGAACCTCTGGCTAAGCCGGATGGTTTTACGTACGTAATGTTCCAGCTCAATCCCTGGGATTTGCATTTGATGGCTCGCTGCCAGTTGATGGGACGAATCGTTATTCCGTCTCGTGAACAGATGGCCAGAGTCATGCAGTCCGAAGGATTCGGCGGTGAAATCATTCATTTGCCTAACGTTTCGTGCGGACACGAAGATCCACGCCGCTAAGCCTAAGCAGGCAATGGAGGAAAAATGGCCAATCTATGTAATTCCTGTCAGGAGAGAAAACCTGACACCAGCGTGCGTGGAACATGTCAGTCACCCAGCTTGCTGAGAAACCAACCAACACCGGATAATCACAAACCCTGGACAGATAGCCCCAACTTTATACTCTGCGATCCTTGTGCCGAATACTTCAGCCGTTGTGCTTGGTGTATGGGCCCGATAAACGGATACGGAGTGCGAATTGTGCCTACAGACAAGCAGTTTTGTACGCAATTCGATAAGGATAACGGCAATCACATCGAGGGGATGTACGTCGGTGAACAAATTCTCGTAAAGATGGTTGTGGACGCGTTTTCAGGTTCGCTCTGGCGTCCACGATACTTGAGCTATGGTGTGCGTCTCGCGCACGTACGCACGGTATTCAACGGCGGCCGCTACGGATGGCTCGAGCTGTATTTTGACTTGAACGAAGCTGATCCGAAAGCGGAAATCAGATTGATCGACGCACCAGTCTATCGCTGGTATCAGCCGGCAACCACGCCAAACGAATGGGCAATCACCGTAGAGGTGAAACACTAATCAATACAGAATCAACGTCGACTCCGGCAGCTTCAAGTAATTGGCTGCCGGATTTTCGTTGCAACGAATGAGGATAAGCAATGGACAAATACACTCTTGTTGTCTTGTTTATGCAAGAAGATTTTGTTGCCGCAAACAATCCGGAAACAATCAACAATGTTGAAAAGTTGATTCTGGAAGCGAAAGCTAACGGCAATGGAATTATTTTTGCCGAGTTGCCCTATGAAAGTCCAATAAAAGACGAGGGTTATGCGCCAACGCATAAGCGCCTTAAGGACCATGTCGTCACCTACGACAGGGGCAGACGAGTAGATGTCTACGAACACTATGTCATAAGAGACATCTATTACATGTCGAGCGATGCATCTTGCATGATCGCAGACGCTGCTACCGAGCGGAAATTCGCCTTGGACAACTTTGTTGTTTGCGGCGTTAACACCGATCTCGGCGTTCTTCAAACCGTTCTTGGGCTGGCAAAACGATTGCCCAAGAGCGAAATCTCTGTAGTCATGGATGCCTGTAATACCAGGTACGACGGTGACTGCTGGGCTGAGTTCAAACCCCTCAATATTCGCTTGATTTAGTCGGAGCGAACCAACTTAACCACTAATTAAAAAAGGAAAAACACTATGAACAAGATCCGCAACTTTTTCGAAAAGCTTGTTGCGATAACGGTTCGCGCCTTCGAAGCTTTGTTCGGGGGCAAGAACTCCGCACCAACAAAGTCCGGTGACATTATCCCCGGTGAATATCTGGTTGTATTGAATCCGAGTCATGACCTTGAGTCTCTGACCAAGTCACTCGGTATCAGTCCTTTCGCCAGATACTCCGAGTGGGGTTTTGCTGCAAAGCTTTCGCGCCAACAGGCCGAACAGCTTAACAACGATTCACGCGTGAAGTTTGTCGAGCCTAACCGCTTGATCCTCATCGATCCGCTCGAGTCTCCTTCTGATGAAACCAATCTCGTAGCATTCGACGAACAGCCGAAGCAACAGATTCCGCCTGGCATCAAGCGTATCGACGGTCATTTGAGCAAGACTGCCAAAATCGACGGCGTGGACGACAGAGTTGATGTCGACATCGCCATCATCGACACAGGCATCCAGCTTGACCACCCGGATCTAAACGTTGTTAACAACGTAACCTTCGTAGAAGGTACGAAGAACGGCGCTGACGATCACGGTCACGGTACGCACTGTGCCGGTATTGCCGCAGCTATCGATAACGGTATCGGCACTGTCGGTGTTGCTCCTGGTGCTAGACTCTGGGCTGTTAAGGTCCTGTCCGGCAAAGGCAGCGGCTCACTCGCCGGTGTTGTCTCTGGTATCGACTACGTCACTAAAAACGCCGACAAAATCGACGTGGCCAACATGAGCCTTGGTGGCGAGTTCAAGAGCGATGCTATTGATGAAGCTCTCAGCAAGTCGGTAGCGGCTGGTGTCACGTATGCAGTTGCCGCCGGCAACTCCAATAAGGACGCTAAGACCTTCTCGCCAGCCAATCACCCTGACGTAATTTGCGTCAGCGCCATGGCTGACTATGACGGTGTTGGTGGCGGACAAGGTACAGCCACGTGCCGCGACGACGCCGACGACACTCGCGCCGGCTTCAGCAACTTCGGTGAAGTAGTTGAAATCGCAGCTCCCGGTGTTTGCATCTATGCAACCTGGATGGGCAGCGGCTACAAAACTATCAGCGGTACGTCCATGGCCTCGCCACACGTCGCCGGTGCTTGTGCATTGATCAAGGCTGCTAACAAAGATGCAAAACCAGCTGATGTTAGAAAGACTTTGCTCGATGCAGCTAAGCCGCAATCTGATCCGAAGTACGGCTTTAAGGGTGATCCCGACAAGTTCGCTGAGCCTATGCTCAACGTCGGCTCGTTCTAATTGCTGATTTTTGGCGACTGGGAAACCGATCCGCTCACTTGAGCGGATCGGTTTATGCCGGTTTTTCTTTTTGTAGGCGTGCAACTATATGAACTAGTATAATGCTTCAAAAATATATTTCCCTCTGTAGGGGCGCATTGCATGCGCCCCGCAAATCCGAATGACAAATTAGTGAAAGTCGCGAGCGTTTAGCGTCTTTTGCTCTATCTTGTAAACAAAATAGAGTGATGCAACAGAAGCGACATTGGGACCGGGCATCGAAACTCGGTATTCCGTATCACCGACTTTTTCCATAGCGGTGACACCAAGTTCTTCGAGTTCATCGCCCCACAACCATGGACCTCTCAGTCCGATGACGTAGATTTCTTTGCCTGTTGTAGCGTCGTACACATCCTTTTCGACGGGAACCGAAAGTGCCGGCACGTCGTGGACAGTAACTAAACCGTCTTGCTTTAGAAGTTCGGCAATATCGCTTTTGGTGAATTCGCCCCAGACGAAAGCTTCGGTTGTTATATGCGTTCTGTCTTTGACGAGTGCTTCAACCCTTGCAGTTTCGCTCTCATCCAGAGTCGTAACGGTGGCTAGTACGAGTTCGCAATCTTCTTCATTAGGCATAGTCTGTTTCCTCAGTATTGGTGGCATTGAATTGGCTGTTGAAAGACAGAACCCTGGCGCGGGAGCGGTGCGCCAGGGCTGTCGTCAGGGGAGTCTATCGGTCAGCACGCGGACGCTTCAGACGAATCTCGGCAGGCTTTGGCTTGCGAGTCGTCTTACGAGTACGCGTGGTTTTCTTGGGCTCTTCGTTGCATTCGCACTTGTCGCTCTTCACCTTGTTTTTCGGCTTGGTCGCCTTTGTCTTGGTTGAGCGAATTGATTTTTTGCGCGGAAGAGCAAGTCGTCCCTCGATGGCGTTGTGATCTGACAGATTTGTTTGCCAAATCTGGAAGATCTCGTAGCCACTGAGTTCTGCAGGACCGCGATAGAAGATGGCGTCGATTGCCCGTCTGGAAATGTGTGTTGGTCTGTGGTCGTCACCGCCAAGTCGTTTCCAGCCGTCCTCGAAGAAGCGAGCCATTTCCGGTGAAGCCGGATTAGCATCAGTCAAACAGTTGAAGTCGCCTGTGACAATCTGCGTTTCGCCATCGCGGCGAATAGCGTCCATGTGATCAAGTAGCTTGTTGATTTGTTCAATGCGCACTTTGGTCGTTGCTCTGCGACCGCCGATATTGCTCTTCAAGTGCACGGATGACATCACCAAATCCTTGGTGCGAACCCAAGGTGCTTCACGCAGGTGATGGATACCACCGACGTTGGCAACATCCGACCAACTGCCGTGCTCAAGGACTTTCTGGAACTTGTGCACGATGATAAGCACGGCTTGACCACGACCGTTGTCCGGCGTGGAGAAGCATTCGTACCTGAAATTTCCGGCTTTGTCTGCAAGTAATTTGCCTGCTTCGGGCGAGATTTCTTGCATGGTTATGAAAGCGGCCGTGCCGATGAATAGCGTGTAGCTAGTCAAAAACTTTTCTGCCTTGACCGTATCTACGAATTCGCCGTTGTGATTGCGCACGCGAGCAAACTCGTCATATCTACCGGGCTGAGACATCGAGCCGAACATGTCTTCAAATTCCATGCGGACCACATTTGGATCCGGCTCCGGACGTTGCGGCGGGAAGCGTTCGCTCAAAACACCGAGCTTGTGCATGCGCAACAAGTTGCGTGTATGCGACAAAGCATGCCAGGAAATAATAGGCGCATTTGCCGTCGGATTGACGGAAAGAAACGGAGTCATTTGCCGGCTGACGATGCTGGGAACTCTCGGACCAGATGGTTGTAGTTTGTTCAACGGCAGCTTGCGGTTGGCATCGATGTCATCGAGGATTTTCTCGGCTTCAGCAACAGTTGCGACATCAAGTGAATTGATGAGCACAAACGGCCAAATCCGTCCCGATGGCAAAACCACTCCCAGTTCGTTTTTCACCAGCTTTGACCAGCTGTTGATTTGTTTAGTTTCTTCTTTGTTCAAAGCGCCAAGTTGTTTTGTGCGGGCATTTGCCCGAGTAGATTTGTCAGTCATATGGATCTCCTAGGGTTACTGCAAAGCATGTGCAGTTAGTTATTCGTTTGTCATTCCAAGGTGGATGTTGTTGCGCTCCCTCGGAATGACAAAGGGAGTTCGCTTAGTAGTTGAAGCCGAGTTGATTGGCTTGCCAGTTGGCGTCTTCTCGCCGCATAACATCGGCAGCCAAGGCATGCGCCAGCTTTGCGTAGCGCTGGGCATGTCTTTCCTGACCGGCTGATTTGTAGAAGCGCGCTGCTTGTTTAACCGTTTGAGCACGTGCCATCAGCAGACGATGATCTTCGCCTTTCTTTGCTTGCCTAATCTGGTCAATGGCAAGTCGAACGAGCTTAAGAGCTTCGTCTGTATTGCCGCCTGCTTGTTCGATTTGAGCAAGTGAGAAAAAGCGTCGAGCATGTGTTTCCGGCTCGAATCCGGTCCACAAGCTGACCGCCTGTAGATGATGGATGCGCTGATAGACTTGCTTCAAGTTGAAGTCAAAGGTCTTTTGCAATTCTTCGCTGTAGGCGCCGCCTTGTTCAAGCAAGCCTAGAAGGAAAAACTCAGTGGCATCACTTCTGCCTGTTTCTGTTTGCAAACATTGAGCGTAATACCAGACGGCAACTACCGCCGGAGAATAATAGGCAGCATATATCGCATTGTCGCTGTTTCTCCAGGACTTGAAGAACCGCCTTGTTTCGGTGCCGGCGACTTGTGGGACATTGTCTTGTGTCAGTCCGAGGGACTTCAAAATTGTGTTGCTGATACCTTGTCCTTGTAGCAATGCTTTGGTTAAGTGCTGCAAGTGCACGTAACTACCGTCATCGCTGGCAAGACGTTCAGCGTCATACATTACTTGTTTGGCCATGTTGTCGAACATGTTGGTATTCCTCCGGCGCTGAAGGGTCTTGGGTTGAAGAACTATGGTTGGGTTGTCCGCGGTCTTTGTAGTAGCCGCGTTCGGAGAGAATGCGATAAACAGCAGGCGGCACTAAGTGTGAGACTTTCAAACCGGCTCTGACGCGATCGCGCACCATGCCTGAAGAAAATACTTTCTTGGTATTGAGCTTGATTGGCGAAAACTTGACGTTTGCGGGCAAGACTTTTCGCCACTGGCTGATTTGATCAGTCCAGTAAGCGCCACGCGGTGCAATCAATAATTCGCATTCCTGGAAAATGGTGTCGGCGCCTTCCCATTCGCTGATACCGAAAACATGATCGGTGCCAATGACGAAGTAGAGTCGAACATCCGGGCCATATAAGTCACGGACTTGCTTAACGGTGTCGGCAGACAATGACGCTCCTGGTCTGTCGATTTCGATGCGGCAGGCTTCCAGTCGAGGATAGTGCTCGGCTATGGCAGCAGCCACCATCTCATGGCGCAACTCTGCGGCGAGCATAACGTCGTCTCGATGCACGGGTTGCGCACAGGTGACAAGAAGAACCTTGTCAATGTCTTTGAACTGCTTCAATACTTGAAGAGCGATTCGCTTGTGCATGTTCTGCAGCGGATTGAACGAACCGCCGAAAATGGCAATGCCTCTTACTGGGGATTCCATACGGCATTTACCTCTTTGGTTGTGTGAGGAGGGATAAATTGGCAGTGAGATTCTTCGAAAAGGGCGCATGCAATGCGCCCCTACAAAACAGAGCGGTAAAGTCTTATTCGTCCTTGTCGCGCTTGATGAGTTCATCAATCGGGCTTTCGCCGTCACGGATGCGGATAAATTTCCAGGGGGAGCCTGGACATTTTCCATGGCTCTTAATCACGCGCGCGATGATTGGAAACGGAACTGAGTGTCCGAACTTGCCCATGTCGGCTTTGGTGAAAACGATAAAGCGAATTCCTGGTATTACAGGTAATTCCTTAACTCGCTGACCAAGGCGCGGCTTCTTGTGCACTAGTTTGGACAAGACCAGAGCTTTATCCTTTTTCGACACCCAAATGTCGGCTGCAGTGTATGTAGCTTTCACTGAGTTTGCATAGTTGTCTACGAACAGTGATGCATCAATATCAGCCGATACCATTTCTAAACGACCGAACTTCTGAGGAATTGTGCAGACACCTTCATTGTCAAGGCAGCCGTTTCTAAGCATGATCACGGCGGATGTCCAAGAGATGATCCGGTTGCCCATCGAGTGTGCAATTACGTGCACATTCTTTGAACCGAATTCTTTGGCTAGTCTGGACATCAGTCGCTCAAATACGAGAATCGACCGTTCCGCTTGTGTGCCGTCATAACCATAATTGTCCGGGCGAATTGAGCCCTGAGCCGGCCAACTAAAGACGAATACCGCTTTCGAATTCAAAGCAAGAACGCCTGCTGATCCACGTTTTACCGCTTCGTCAAAGCGAGTAAACGACCCCGGCATGATGATGTAGATTTGTCCGTCCGGGCTTGCTTGGTGCAAGTAATCGAAGAATTCCACCTCGGATATCTTTATGATTGACTCGATGTGTGGCGACTTCAATTGCCACTTCGCCCAGCTATACGGAGACAGCTTGCAATCCATTGGCGTTTGCAATAGTTTCATATCCGGTTTGCCGCCAAAAGTAATTTCGCACACGCAATAAGTCAGCCCAGTTTCCGAAGCATCGTTCAAGAACTTCATTTGCTTGTTGGGAATTATTTCTCCCAAAGCATTGAATTTTGGCTTTATGTCTTTCTCTTTCCTGTTTGTCACGCAAAGCACGCGCATGCGGTTTCGTTTCTGCCCTGGTAGTGGTGGTTCTATTACGGCAAAAGCCGGTTGCATACCATCGGGCAGAACAATTGGCGTAGTTGCAGGGGTGCTGTCCACGGCTGAAAATGCCGGAGTCATTCCGCCAACAAGCACAAGCAATGCAGACACAAAGCTAACAACTTTGGCCTTAATCATGTGATTCACCATTTTCCTCGTCGGGCCGACTTAGTCTTCGTGCGAAGTTATTGCCCGAGCGCTTTGATTCGAGTAATTTCATGAGGTTTGCTTCGAGCAAACCTATATCGACTTGCAGTAGTTTGAGAATGTCGATCGCGTCTTTATTGCCTTCTTTCTTGAGAATGGCTAGAAGAATGTGTTCTGTTTCCACTGAGGCACTGCCTGCTAACATGGCGTGTTGCCATGCAAGATAAAGTGCGTGCTTGGCGGATGCTTTCAGTAGCGGCTCCAAAGACATGTAGCCGCGCGGACCGTGCATCAAGTCAACTTGGTTGCGAGCACGGTTTAGTGAAATAGCTTGTTTTGTTAGAAGTTTGCTCGCCTCACCATCACTTGCCATAAGCAAGCCGAGCAACAGGTGTTCTTTGCCGACATAAGAGTGCATCATTCGCATGCACTCGATAATGGCGTGTTCAACAACCTGCGTCGCCATGGGCGAGAAGTCTTTGCGAAAATTGTATTTAGACATATTCTCCTCCATGGCGTCAGCCGAATGAGGCGGAAGGAGTCGGCTGTACGACTCCTTCTGATTACTTGTTCTTCTTTTGTTCGAGGGTCTTTTTGCGCTTCCGTGCAGCGGCGCGCTTTTCCTTCTTGTAGGAGTCGGCCCAATATTCTTCAAACGGCACACTTTTGCCGGTTGTGATTAGTGACTCCCTGATGTCTCTCAGTAGTTGAGTCCATCTGCCCGCTTTAGCTGATCTTGTCCAAGCATCGAAGTGATGCTTTTCACGCGGTCTGTCGGCGTAGATTTCACGCAGGCGGTCCATGGCGTAACGGATGGCCTTCGCTTCGTCTCTAATCTCAGCAAACACATACTGTTCAATTGACGATCTGTGCGCCGAGACTCTTTTCAGATCGCGTGAATTGAGGACATGGCCAATTTCGTGGGCAAGGATGTAGATACGGCAAATTAGTTTGCAGTGTCCAACTCTGATGACTTTGTTGTCGATGTCGGCATCGCCTGTGCAGTTAACTTTGCCAGGGAGAATCTTGAATCCCCACTTGCGTAGTTTTTCTATATCTGCAACAAGCGTGTCTGACTTAGCGACCAGGTTGCAAAACTGGGCGCTGAAATGTTTTCTCAGTTTGTTCATGTGACAGCACCTCCAACCGGTTGGTCGGGTCAAAAAGAAAGAAGCCAGTTGGCGATCAACTGGCTTCGGTATTTAGTGTTGCTTGTTTCGATTTGGCTCGCTTTTTGTGCCAAGCGATCTTGTCCATTTCTTCGTCGAACCAATATCCGTAATACTCCGGATACAATTCGCCTGTGTTCGAAGTTGTGGTGTGACACAGCACGGCTTTGACAGCTTCTCTGCCACCCTTGCGGACGGATTCCAAAAAATCTTCGGAAGCTGCTGTGTCTATTCCTGTCGCCAAAAGACGAGCTTCGACGGCATCGCCGGCAACTGTTCCACCTTGGTAGATGGTCAGCCAACCAAGACCAACACTGCTGAATTGCTTGCCGAAGTGTTTTGACTTGCCTGCAGCAATTAACTCCTGAAGAATCAAAAGCTCATGCACAATGGCTTCGGTTTCTTCTTCTAAGCGTTCGTTAATCCAGGTCTCTCGATCGTCGCCTTCTTTGACGTCAGTCGTAGGACGCAACAGTGCGTGTACGTATTCGTGTCCGATGCTCACGATTTTGTTGACATGGCTACTCCATTTGCCAACATAGACGACGCGCTTCTTCCGGCTGAAGTAAGCAATGTCACTTTTGTTGAGCAAACGGATCTTAATGCCAGCAGCTTCTAGGAGCTTCCAGTCCTGCATAAATGTCGGGCTGACTTCGGCCAGTTTCCAAAACGCGCGGCCGAAAATCCGCTTACTCTTTTTCATAACCCACCTCCGGAAGCCACGGCTTCCAGACAAATGCGAGCGCTAACGGCACACTACCGAGCTGCTGCGCGAGGAAAACAAAGCCCAGCTCATCCTTGCCGGTGAGTTGGGCTGAAAAATTCAATTGCTAGTTTGTGAAATGCCTTACGGAATAAGTACTTTGGGTTTTTCCTCTGGGGTTTGTCTTCACAATTTGTTCAGGTTTTAGACTAATAGTATTCGTAGGTATAAAGCAACGTAAGGCCATAAGTTCTATTACATATTCGTTCTAAATACACTTATTCATTAACTTTAGGACTAGCGGAGCTTTCCCATCTTGTTTTTGTGACTGCAATTTCATTATGTTGTGACTAGAAGAAGTTTGATTTGAAACAAGAAATTCAGGTAGATAAACACCCGCTAACAGTAGTAATTAGTCATAGCCACTTGTAATTCCGATTTGTAGGGGCGCATTGCATGCGCCCGTTTCGGACAATGACAAAACGAACTTCTTCCAGGCATTCCCCAAGCCACCGAGCAATCGGTGGCTTTTTTATTGAGGTCAGCACAATGAACACTCGTCGCGATCTTTCAGATTATGATCAAGTGATAATCCGCATGCGCCACGCTGAATCGGAAGCCAATGTCGCATACCGCCGGATCGACAGAGACAAAGAATGCCGACTCTATTACGGAATCGGTGGTTTTGATGAAAGGGTCAAACTGACTCAACAAGGTAAATATCAAGCCGAGGCTGCCGGAAGAAAATTGCGTCAAATCCTGCGTGCCGATAGACCTCTAGAAGAAGTCTTGGTCAGCGAATTTTTCCGCACGGAAGAAACCGCCTTGAATGTTATGCGCGAATTAGGAATTCGTGCCCCTCTAATTCATGACGCTCGTCTAAACAAGCGGAGACAAGGTCTTTTCTGGAATATGACTTATTACGGTGTGCAAACAAAGCATACCGATGAGTACGAAAGGTACCTTGCAGATCTAAAAAAGGGTGGTTTGAATTACGCCCCACCTGGAGGCGAAGGACATCAGGACGGTGAAAGCTACAAGCAGCTGTTTGCTCGGACTGATGCATTGCATGCTGAGTACTGCTCAAGGACGGACCGGTTTCTTTCCTTGTGGGTGGATCACTTGTCGTCAGAACTTTCATTGCGCCGCAAAACGGATCGCATCTCCGATAGAAGCGTGCGTCTAAAAAACGACGCAGAGTCTGTGGACAATGCGGAAATCGTTGCCTATGGACGCATGCTTGACGGTAATAACCGTCCATTCAAGCGCATAAACCTGGATGTTTTGTTGCCCTAGCGTAATTGCGCTAGGAGCTGAACCGCTGTCTCCATGCGGATTTCCGCACTGATTGCGCTTGGTTGCATGGATGACGAAGCCGGAAAGCCTCTGCCGGCTTGCTTTTTAAAGCAAAAAACAAGTAGAGGAAAGAGTACTCCGCAATTTCATTTCTCTCAAGGACAAGACAGTAGAAACAATCTAGTTTCAGCTATTTGCAAAAACGACTCTCAATGCTCCCGGCATTTGGAGTCGTTTCTCCTCTGAATGGAAGAATTGTGGTGTCACTTGAACGTACAAGGTAAAACAAGATGGAGTGACAACTATGGGACAAACATACACGGACTATGAGAAAGCGAGCACGGAAGCAGCTCACAAAGCTCATCAAACTTTGCACGCGTTTGAAGAGCTCGTTGCCTCGTCAAAGTCTGGATTGTTTCAAGAACACAATCTGGAACTTACTCTGACCGCAAAGGGCATCGATCGCAAGAGTAGACCGCCGGCGCCGAAGAGCGAAGAGCTGTCTTTGACGGTTGAAGAGCAAGCCACTTCCGGCAATTTGACTGCTTTCATAAGAATGAGAAAGCTCGCTGAAGCAAGTCCGGTACGAAACGAAAAAGGTGAATTGCCATTTCCGTTTAGCAATCCGGCGATCATCCCGCCTGTTTTGGCTAATCTTTTAGCTGAGTTAAATGCGACTTGGTCGTGGAATAAGGAGCGCGCTGACAAACTGCTGAATAGCAGTGATCCGGATGTATGGCGGCACGGACATGGCGCTAAAAGTTGCGCTCTAATGCTGAGTGACGCCGAAGCAGAAGCTATTGCCAGTGGAAAATTACAAGCGCTTATGTTTGAAGGATTTCTCAAAAAGAAACTGCGTAAGCGCTACGTCGGCGTAATGGGAAGCGGATTCCTGGCGCTCAATGTCTGGAATGATTCGTACAGCGCCAACAAATGGGTGCTGCATATTCGTAGCAATGGTCAGATAGTGGCCGAACATCTGGAAGTGACAAATTACATAAAGAGAGACCATCTCTAAAGTGATTTGAATGACGAACCTCGGTGCTTTCGGCACCGAGGTTCTCACGGAATGTTTTCAAGGATAAATACCCTGTTTGCTACCGGCACTACTTTATTTTGTGGGTAGCTACGAGCAAGGGTAGTAGATATTTGTCATTCTGAGTGAAGGCGCGTTAGTGCCACAGCGAAGAATCTGCCGTAATTAGACGTGGTCGATTTGATCAAGTCGTATGCAGAGTGCTTGCGGTGGATTCTTCGGGCTGAAGCCCTCGGAATGACAAAAGAGGCGGGCGCATGCAATGCGCGTACAAGCGCGTCTATGTACCCGCGATGACGGTGATGGCTTTGTCCAAAGTCAGGTATTTGTCGATGGCGGAGTTGATTTGATCTTTGGTGACGCCTTTGACGTCGCGGGAGAAGTTGTCCAACAGCTCTAGCGGTAATCCTAGATATTCGTAACTCGTTATCGATGAAGCCATGCCCATTGATGTGCGCAAACCGACGACGAAGCTTCCTGCGGCGCGGCCGGCTTCGTCGGCGTGCTCTTTGTCGCGGATGCCGGAGGCGCGGTATTCGGCGACGACGTCGTTGACCAGAGACAAGGCTTTGTCGATGTTCACTGGGTTGACTGACAAGCTTATGATCCACGGAGCGTAGCCGAAAGAAACATCTTCGAATCCTGAGTGAATACCGTAAGTTAAGCCTTCACGTTCGCGGACAACCAGTCCGAGACGTGATGATAGTGTGTCTTTGCCTAAGGCATTGTTGCCCAGCATTGCCGGATAGAAATCCGGTGCTGTGCGCTTCAGATCGACTGGATAGCCGATGATGATGTCGACATTTTTCTTGTCTGGAATGGGCACTTCGATGCGTTGTGCACGTGTCGGCGGTGCAACTGGTGGCACAACGATTACCGGGGCTTGTCTGCCCTTCCACTTCTCGAAGTGGGTGCGCACTAATGAAAGCGCTGCATCCGGCTCGATGTCGCCAACGATGGTAAGTACCATTCCAGCCGGGCTAAAGTATTGTTTGTGGAAATCGCGAATTTCTTGGCGGGTGATTGCCTCGACTTCTGCCATTTGCTCTTCGAATGATTTCGCGTAATAAACAGAATCAGCCGGATACAAACTTTGCAGGAATTGATTACGCGCGCGTGCGCCGGTGTCTGTAATTTGCTCTTGCAAGTAGGATGTAAGTTCTTTCTTGCACTTCTTGAGTTCAACATCTGCCATCAACGGCTTTTGCAGTACATCACTCAAGAGTTCAAGGAATGTCGGTAAGTCACCTGTGACCATTTTGCTCGCCAAGTTGACGGCAAAGTTATCCGGCTTGATGGCAAGACTGCTTCCCATCTCTTCTAAGATTTCGCCGATTTGAGTCTTGGTGTATTTGCTTGTGCCTCTGACCAGCATATCGGTGACAATGCTTGGCGTTAACGATAATTTGTGATCGGCAAAGCAGAAGCCTGCACGAAGTTTGGCAGTCACTGCAACCGAGCCTGTGCCTGGATTCGGCAGGACTAAGACAGTCATGCCATTATCGAGAACTGTGCGTTTTACATTTTTGGCAAATGATGGACGCTCAGCCTTTTCCGGTTTTTTCAACGTAGCAATTGCTGCATTGGTGGCAAAAGAAATTGATCCATTTTCCTTGCCGTTTGTTATCTTGACTTTTTTGCCTGGTTTGATTTTTGCTAAAGCCTCATCAATACCTTTGGGAATAAACCAACCAACAGTGCGGTTTTCGCGCGCGAAATATGTGCCGGCTACGCGTTGCACATCTGCGTGAGTGACCGCATCGAAATTGTCGTCGTAGTCCATCAGCCAGCGCCAGTTAGCAACGGCCTCTGCTTCGCCTAATTGGCTGACAAATACCATTGGATCAGCAGCTGCAAGAACCGTGCCTTTGCGATTGGCACTCTTAGAGCGTTTCATTTCATCATCGGTTGGTTGTTCGGCAGCTAGCTTGGCAATTTCGTCAATGATGGCGTCTTCGACATCTTTTGGGTGTATACCTGGATTGACTGTTGCGCCAAGAATCATAAGTCCAGGGTCGCGCTGCTCGTTGTGCCAGGTGAAGCAATCAACGGCAAGTCCTGTGTCGATGAGTCGCTTGTACAGGCGTGTCGAGCGTCTGTCGCTGCTTCCAAGAATTGAAGCGAGTGCGGCAATTGCGTGCGTGTCTTTGTGCTGTGCTTCCGGAATGTGATAGGCAAGCATTACCTGGCAGAGTTCACCGGCACGGCGCAACTCAAAGCGACGCTCTCCTTCTTGTGGCGGCTCAACCGTGTAGACAGTCGGAATCACATGCTTGGGTTTGGCTATGTTATTGAAGTATTTGTGGATAAGCTTCAGCGCGTTTTCTTGTTCAAAGTCACCGACAACAATTGCGGTAGCGTTGCTCGGCCAGTAATAAGTGTCGTAAAACTCTTTCAGTCTCTCTAGAGGAACTCCCTCGATATCCGAGCGCCAACCAATTGTCGGATGATGATAAGGATGTGCGGAAAACGCGTGAGCGTACATAGCATCGAGCAATACATCATGCGGATCATTTTCACCGCGTTCGAATTCATTGCGCACGACGGTCATTTCCGCATCGCGATCCTCTTGGCGGATCAAAAGTCCGCGCATGCGATCTGCTTCTAAGCGAATGCATAGTTCTAAATGTTCGGATGGTACTGCCTCGAAATAATTTGTTCTGTCAAACCAGGTGGTGGCGTTATAGAGCGCGCCGATTGGTTTCAATTGATCATCAAAGCCCTGTCCGTTTTCCGGATTGTTCTTTTCCGTTCCTTTGAACATCATGTGCTCAAGGAAGTGGGTTGAGCCTGTATATCCGACGCCTTCGTTGATGGAGCCGATACGATAAAGGAGCATGAAGGTTGCTACAGGAGCCGTGTTATTGCGGCAGAGGAGGATTTTTAAGCCATTGCTATTCAAACTATATTCGATAGTGCCGCTTTTTTCGGAAATAAACGATATGTTGAGTTCCTTGAGTAATTGATCCATGTTTTTCGTCGGGCTTGCCGTTAAGTTTTCCATTGAGGGCTCCTTATGTACTTAAACTCTATACTCTTGGAAAAACTTTTGCCTAGTCCGGGTTAACAATATGACATCTAGTTTGTGTAGGCACGAAGGAAAAAGAAGGGCGCATGCAATGCGCCCCTACAAACTACGCTTATTTCTTGGACATCTCTTCTTTCAACACTTCAATAGCGCGATGAAGTTGATTGTCCTTGGGCGAGTCATATTCAAACTTCGGACCCGGCTCGCAAGTAACGTCGGCAGGTAATCCACTTGGTTCCTCTATCTTGGTCCGACCGGAACCAGGACAGACGCCATTGGGAGTTAGCCACTGAGCAATTGTCACATGCAAAAGGACATCCTTGGCAGATTTCAACGGGAAGACACCTTGCATCAACCCTTTGCCGAAAGTCTTCGTGCCGACCAGTTTGACGTGGCGGTTGTCGTGCAATGCCCCAGAAACAATTTCTGCAGCACTGGCCGAATTACCGTTAACCAGAACAACAAGTGGAGTGTTTGAGGCGATGTGCGGCATGGAGTTGTCTATCGTGAGTGCTCCTTCGGATGTGAAGCCGCCTTGGCGCTCACGGATACGCATCAGTACACCACCATCTTCGAACAATGCCATGACATCTTTGGCGCTCGAGACCTGACCACCGGGGTTGTCTCTCAGATCGAGGACGATACCTCGACAGTTCTTCATAGCTTTGAGTGCTTTGAGACATTCATTGCCGACGCTTGCCGAGATAAACGAGTTGATTTTGAGATATCCCAAATTGTCTGGCAGCGTGTGGTATTCCACGGATGGAATATCAAACTTTCTGCGTTGAACTTTCACAGCAAGCACTTTGTCTCCGCGTTGAAGTTCAAGCGTGACATAGGTGTTTTCCGGACCTCGAATGTTATCCACTAACTGTTTCTGGCTGAATCCAACGGTGGATTTGCCATTTACGCTTACAACAGAGTCCCCACTCTTGATTCCGGCGGCAAATGCGGGTGTGTCCTTAAAGACTCGAAATACAACCGGATGACTTTTGCTGTCGATATTCGGCATCGATTCCTTATCTTTGTTTTGAATCACTTCGCCTTTCTCGTTTTGAGCAGCGTTGAATTGAATTCCGACGCCGAGGAATTTGCCTTGCATGCTGTTGGCTTCGTCCTGGGTTTCTTTTTCGTCGAGCACTCTGGTGTACGGATCTTCCAAAGACTCCGTCATTTTTTGAGCGTATTTGATGCCGTCAACTTTGGAATTGATTCTGTCGTCGAACTTGTGCTCCCACTTGGACCAGTCTTTTAGTCTGTCAGTGAATACAAGGTTGTCTTGAGTCTTTTTCCAAACCTCATGATAGAGACTCAAGCCGGCGTTTTTTGTCTCGAAGGACTCCGGTCCTTCGGTGAGTGAAAACATTGGTCTTATTGAAAAGGCGATAACTACAAGTGCCGCGAAAAATGCGGTCATGCCGGTTAGAACCAGGCTGTTGACGAGGGTTTTGTTTTTACGAGTAGACATACGTGTACCTCCCAGCAGTAGGCTGGAAAAAAAGAGGCGCTACCTTGCGGCGCGCCTCTTTCGTTATGTGTGGTGATGACTATTTCTTTTTCGGTTTCTTCGCAAGTTCGTTGGTCAAATAATCGACCGCGAACTTCAACTGATTGTCGTTGTCGCTACCAAAGACAATGTCTTTGTCTGCTTTGACTTCGAAACCTTTGTCAGGCTCTGTGGTTACGCCACTGCCCCGCCCATAACACATCGGACGGCCATTTGGGCTGTAGATGTACGCATCATCGATGTAGTACTCTTGCCCGTTTTTATTTTTCACGACGATTCTTTCCCACGCATTTCCTCGTGTGGTTTCGCCGATGAATTTGGCGCGACCATTTTCCTTGAGTGAGACAAGAAAAATTTCCGCTCCACCTTCAGTGTCATCATTGCCGAGCACAACCATCAGGCGACTGCCTGCGTAGTTGAATTCACGGCTCTCATATTGCGGACCGGCTGGCTCGCCTGGTCCATAGGAATTAACTTCACGTGAGCCGCCGTTAAGGCGATACTCTTTGCGAATGCGTTTATTTTCCTGGGCAATGAATGCTTCAAATGAGCATTCGGTGCCCCAATCGGAAGCAAGTTCGATCATGGAAAGCGTGGCGGGAAATGATCCGCCATCGCATTCGCGCACGTCGAAGACGATTGCTTTGCAGTCCTTTAAGTCATTGTAAGCATCACGCGTCTTCCACACTGAGTCATAATCAGCGAATGTGGCGGCGCGAATATAGCCGATATCAGGCGTACATTTCTTCCATGTCAGAGTTGGTGGATTAGGCGTGCGCTTGTAAGTCGGCTTGACTGTGCCGGATTGTGTTGGTTGAACAAAGTGATCCAGCCAAAAGAGTCCGGCGCAAAGTGAGAAGACGAACACGAGAGAGAACAACGCCGCATGCGTTGTTACGGGGAATTTGGTAAACATGCTTTTTGCCTCGGTGAGTTTATGTGTCGACGGCGAGGAAGATATTTGTCAGCGGAAATGCTGACTGAAAATATCGGTAATTGCTTTGGTTGTTTGTTTAGCGGTTGTTTTGATCTAGGTTTATTTGAAATTGAAATTGATGCCCTAAACCTACACAAAGTGGGGCTTGGAAACCTAATTCAAGATTTTTAAAGTAAGCATTTCGGGACGTATTTGACCCCGTTTTATGAGAGGACTCACGGTTTTCAAGCGATCCTCTGCTAGGCGCGCTATGTGTGGTGTTACCCGTTCACATACACGTCGAAGCCGATTAGGCTGCGGACGCCGAAGGGTTGACGTTCGTCTGCTATCTCGATGTGTGTGACGTCGTGCCAAAGTGGGGACGTGGCATCGGCTTGGAAAAGTCCTTCGCCTGGGCTCAAGAGGAATTTCATGATTGGTTGTTTCATGTTGCCGGCGTGGAATATGCGGCTGGCTCCGCCAACGACGTTGGTGCGTTCAATCACATAGGCCGAAACAATGAAGTTGGCGCCGTCCTGGTGAATGCCTTCGGGGGAATTGGTCGTCGGGCCGTTTGTCCATGTATAACACGACATCATCCATGCAGTGATGTGCATGGATTTTGCATCCGGTCTTGATTCTTTCGTCATGTGAATGAGATGAGAAAGAAGATCTTTGAATACTGTATGCTCAATTATCTGATCCGGAATGGATTTGTACTTGCGTTCAATTGAGCGATAGTCGTTTTGTGCCACATTCTGGTGAACACTTCCTTCCGGCATTTTCTCAACTAGCCAGTCGGAGCCGCCTTCGATATTTTTAGCGACAAAAACACGGCACGCCTTTTTGCGATAGGGCACCATTATCTTTTCGGCGTCAGATTCGCTCATGTTTTCTAACAATGGTGCGATAACTTCGTGAGCCACTTCGCCTCGGTAGTAGGACATCAACAAGGTGTGATCCTCAGGCTTCAACTCGAAGTTGGCTGATTCGATGAATTGGCGTTCAGCTTGACGCACGTCATATTCGTCCCAGTCGAGTTCTCGGAATGCTGGAATGATGACGTGTTGGAATGCTTTGAATTCTTCGTCGCTGGCGATTTTAAATACGCGGATTGGGTGTACGGTGTCGCCTGTTTCAGCTGCTGTCGTCATGTCTTTGGCAAGCAAGTAAATTGGGCAATATGAACGAACGACAAATGTTGGATCATTCGTCTTCTTGTGACGTTTCTGCTCGACGGAATTTCTTATTGCGGCTGAGTCGATGGGCATACCTGTACCAGCGTAGAGTGCGGGTACATGATACGTGGAATTGTGGGGAGTGGACAGCGTGATTTTACTAGTGAGGACGGAGTAGTTGTTCGGGCGCATGCAATGCGCCCCTACATAGGACCAAGCTTGTAATTTTGGACATGCAATGCACGCGTACGCAGAACCAGAATTGTTATGTGTCGAGCATCCCGCACGTTTTCATGCTCATTGTAGGGGCGCATTGCATGCGCCCTTTATAAAGCAAAAAAGCTCGCCGTTAGGCGAGCCTTTTAACGTAACTTGATACCAGTTTATGTATTGAGAGCTTCTGCTCTTTTGTTGATGTCTTCGATAGCTTGGCGAGCGCCTTGTATATGCATTGCCAATTCTTTCTTGTCTTTGATCTCAGCGTATGGAGCAACTTGCTTTTCGATCATTGCAGCTATTTGACTTGACGAATCCTCAGGAGTCAATTCTTTTGCAGCTACCTTTGCTTGTAGTTCAGCAGATGCTGTTGCTACTGCAATCGTGCTTTGAAGAATGTTTTTGGTATGCTGACCAATCGTAGATTGCTCTTTCTCAGTAGGATTGCTCATGCCAGCTTGTTCTACTGCTGTCAGTGCTTTCTTTTCCATTGATTCAAATGATTCGGCCATTTTCGTACCCTTCCTATTTGGATTGTAATTATACTGTTGGATTTTTTAAAAGTGTTGCGCCAGTCAGAGCTTCTTTGGTTGGAAGTCTCAAGTGAACGTTGAGCATCCTACGCTTATATATACCCCCCAACAACATTTTCGATTTAATGTTTGGGCTTTTTTGGGGGAGGATTCCCACTGAGAGGGGACGATCTTTCGGAAAAACCTGTCTTATCTTCCCTCGGCAGAGGATCAGGCGGGATGGTGCGAGGCAGACTGGGTCTGGGTTTTAGGGGTTTTTCTTCCTCTTTTTTCGGCGTTTCATCTTGATCTGAAATTGATTGTGAAATAGGCTGACTTTCAGGTTCTTTTCTGGTATCGGCAACATTAAACGAAGTCGCGCGCTTACTCTCTGTACGCTTGTGCTCGAGATAAGACTCCAGGCGCGTTTTCAGCTTTTCGTCGAGCAAATCTGCCAGCGGGTCTTTTACCTTTATAGATGATGCAATAGGTTCTTCTTTTGATAGCGGCAATTCTTCTTCTTCAACAGTCGCATCATCTTCTGCTTCGGAATAATCTTCGGCAAGTCCCAGTTCCGCAACTAAGTCTGAGAAAGGATCGAACGATTCGTCTCGCACCGCCAGAAGCGATTCAGAAATAAGCTCTTTCAAGTCATTGTGCATGCGCTGCAAATCTACTAATAAAGATGGATCAGCAACTGGCGCATTTGGCGATGCGCCGAGCGTAGGCTTTACTCCTTCAATTTCGAGTGCCGCCAAAAGAGTTTTCCGCACGAAAATACCCATGGACTTGGCTCCGGCAGCCTTGGTCATTTGCTGGATTTGAGCAAACTGGTCAGGCTTTAGCGTGATAACAATCTGGTGTTCTCGCATGTTCTATTAAGGTGACTCTTCCAGAGCTTTGCTTAAACGTTCGGTGGCTGTATGCAATTTCTGCGCCAGGCGGCTAAAATCGCGCCCTGTACCCACTTTATCAGCTATTACCTCTTCAGGCGGCCCGCTCTTAATCCAGGTGGCCCATTCATTAATAAGGTCGATGAGGTCGGATACGTTGCGTATGGTCGCTGCCGGTGCCGTTGATTTCTTGCCGCCGGCTTTCTTCGCCGCTGGAGTTTTTGGAATAATGTATTTCAGTGCTTTGCGAATTTGTTGCTCGGTTGCCTTCTCAATTGGAATGCGTCCGTGCGCTTTGCCGTGTTCATCAATTACAGGAACACCATGCACAAGTAAATCTTCCGCTGTGGAAAACTCCAACGGCAATAGCGTCAACAAATGACGATGACCTAAACCAAGCATCACTTCAAACGGATCAGGCATTGCATCATGCATACGACCGGATGTAATTTTGGTGCCTTCTTCAGCAAGACGTTCCGCCATCTCTGCAATGCGAATTAGTCTGTAAGCGTAAGTCGCGCTCATTGTGTGTTCGCTGCGACAGTAATCTTCAAAAGTCTGGTAGTGCGCGACGTAAATCTCATCGTCTTTGAGTCGTGACAAACGCAGTCCTTGCGCAATAAGTCCTACTGCAGCGAATCGTCCTGCTAATCGAATTTCTTCGGTGAGTAGTTCGTAGTCGTCAGTTGCCGGACGCAAGTCTTCAATGGAAATTTCACGATGGAACAAGTCGACATTTTTTCCTGTGTGATCAGGAATTGCAAGCGAGGTACCAGTCGGAGTTGCATCTGCAACTGTTAGCAAAGTATCGGAAGTTGCGTCTTCTGATACGGTAACTTTTGTCGACGCGTTTGCGCGCGTGCGTGTCGGCTTTTCGACTTTGGATGTTTTTGCTGCGCCGGATTTTCCCTTTTGCTCGGCAACTTGCTCGTCGCGCTTTATGCGTGCTTCGCGCAATCTGGCAATTAGTGTGGCACCGGCTGGAGGCTTTTTCTTCATGCGATGGGTACTCTATCTGACCGCGTCATGACCGCCAGGTCATGCCTGCTATTTCATAATTTAGATGTACCCGTGCTTCGCCCTATTTCTTGCTCTTGGCATTTGCTGTGGCAAATAAAAGCCCGCCCAGGAGCAATCCAGCCGCAAAAAGGCTAGGTGTAAAGTCTTCGAGTCTGATAAATTGCGGCATTAGCTTAGCTGTTCCATACAAAGCTGCCGACGGAGCAAGGAGATTTACGACGAATTTCAGACCGCTGGTAATGATCATACCGATGCCAAGAGTGCCTACATTGATACCAAAAACCAACACACCTAGTAGCCATTCAATTGCGGTAAAGACCGTTGTGAATACAAGTGAGCTGGAAAATGCCGCAAGCCAATCGCCCTTGAATGTAATGCCGGCAACTGTTGGTATCAAAAATGCCAGCGCATAAGCAACCAGCACCACCCTTAACAAAAATCGCGTCATGATCTTCCTCCGGGCAGCATTATAGCGGGAGATTGTATTAATAGGAATCTTGACGTGGCGTACGCAATATCGTACGATGAATTGTATCAACTATTGGAGTAATGCTGCGTGGAATCAATTAGCGCCAGCAAGGCGCGTGCCAATATTTATAAACTAATTGACGTTGTGGCTGAATCGCATACGCAGATGAAAATCAGCGGCAAGCGTGGCAATGCCGTGCTTGTTGGTGAGGAAGACTGGAATGCCATTCAAGAGACCCTCCATCTTGTATCTATTCCGGGAATGCGTAAAACAATCCTTGAAGGAATGAAACTTCCGTTGGATAAGTGCTCTACGGAGCCTAAGTGGTGAGTTGGAAACTCTACTTCACGCCACAGGCGCAGAAAGATGCGAAGAAACTATCTAAGGCGGGCTTGAGAAAAAACGCTGAGGAATTGTTGGCGATTCTTGTTAAAGATCCATACTCAAATCCGCCGAGATTTGAAAAGTTGGTAGGTGATCTTGCAGGTGCCTATTCGCGGCGAATTAATATTCAGCATCGAATTGTCTATCAAATATTGAAGAAAGAACGCGTAGTCAAAATTCTACGAATGTGGACTCACTATGAGTGACTTTGTGTGTTCTATTGATCTTCAACACCAAGGGCAAACTCGCCTGACTGAATTGGATGATTTTTGTATCCGTCAATTTGCTTTTGCTCCAGTTCCTTTATCTTCCTGTTCCTGAACCACTCTTCAACAATGCGACAAAGAAAAGCAGATCTGTTTCGAGTACCACATTCTTTATCGATCTGGCGCAACAATGATTCCGGCAGGAGTAGCTGTATTGTTTTTGTAGAAGGCATATATTATTGTCGATTATAACGAATGCTGGTGACTTTGTCTTTTGTGTGTGCTACATACAATAGTAGAATGAATGACAAAAAAGTGTAGTGAAGGAAGAGCCAGGTATTGGCTCTTCCTTGTGAACTGACTAGCCGCTGATCGTGAGATCGCGCGGGTCGGTAGGCTTTGTTGAATTTCTGAGCGCTGTGCAGCGATCGAAGTGCGTGTTAATGTCACGGTAGATTGAGACGAAAAGCAATATTGCTATCGGTATGATAATACTTATCGCCGAATGACTGGCGAAATATTGGCGTACTCCCTCTTGAGTTACGGGAATGCCTGCCAGGTTCAGGGCGCTCAACGTCCCTGTATAAATCACCTGGAAGCGTAGCGAAAATAGGGCAAGCATACATACGCAGGAGCCAATCCTAAATAGTTTCGAATAGCTGCCAGACTTTAGGCGCGCTTCCACGTAGCGCTCAGCAGAGCTATACGCGTAGGAAGTTGCAACAAAAGCGACTATCCACAATAAAAGTTCTAACATAGGTGTTACCTCTTCATTTTCATTTGTTGTTTGAGTACTGAATACAAGAATGTGTACTGTCGAGCGATTGGGGTCAGTTAGTCAGAGTGGCGGTCTTCGAAGAGGTCGCTGATGTCTCCGACTTCTTCCAGCTTTCCGGCGGGTCTTCTTGCGACTCTCTCTTCCGCGTTTTTCTTTGCGGCTTCGATTCTGTCATTTGGAATGTGCTTGAGCCATTCTGAGTCGGACGGACTTTCGTCCTTGAGTTCATCGATTGTGTAGCGAGGAAATGGATGAAATCCGATCTCTGTGTACACTTGTTCGTAGATGGCTTTTGCTACTGGAATGTGTGTCCAGATAACACCCCGTGAATCCTTCTCTTCAAATGCCGGACCAATTTCATGACCGGGATATTTGGATTTCAATCCCCTAACAATGATGTCCGTAATGACAGGACGTTGTTTTTCTCTTCGTTCTTCTTGCTCCAATTCGTGGATGTAGGCTTCTGTATCAATTAGTGACATTGATGTACCTCCGATTGATTGTGTTGTTTTGGTTGAGATTGGTGTTACTTACGCTCCGAAGGATCTCCGCACCAGACGCAGGAGTCGCATGCGGGATCTTCGTCTACGTTGTATTGGCAGACGGTGATCGGGCTTGCGCTGCAGTGCCAGCCGAGGGTATCGGGGCAAGATTTGCAGCGAACGCTCTCGCCTACGCGCTCGAACGTATGTCCGGCGGCAAAGCAAAGCATTTTGATGCGTTCCCATTGTTTGTTGAGGGTGCGTTTGTGGATGCCGATTTCTACGTGGAGCGATGCGATTGTTTTGTCTTTTTGTTCTAGTTCGGTGGTCATGGTTTCCTCCTTGTAGTGGATTGTGAGCGCGACTATTCGAAGCTATAATGCGGCACAAGTCGTCCGGTTCGTTTAACTTCTCTGATGACTGGTGTGCCCCGGTCAAAGGCATCATTCATGCAGAAAGTTATAAGCTCTCCTTCTGGATTGTAGCTGCCATCCGGGCGAAGTCGTCTGGCATAGACATTGAGATGTCCATTGCCACCGAAATACGGATCACTGCCATTTGCAGTCGCAGTGAGTTCCTCGACCACATAGCTGCTTGTGACACGATCTTGTGACGCTGAGCATCGTATGTCGATCTTTTTAAAACCGACTAAAGTTGATCCTGCTCGCCATTCGGGTGGTCGGCCAACAACTGGTTTGCTGCACCAATCTGATCCGGCCATGCCAATCAAAAACTTTTCGCTCATAATGACGTCAAGGCGTCGCAATTCATCAAATGACACTAATTCAACTACTTTCATGGTAATGGTCTCCTGTGTTGTAGGTATTGTGAGCATGCGACTGAGAGCAGCTAACCCACGAGTTAGCTATTCTCAATCGCTATATGGCTGATCTTATAGAATATGTTGTATTGCAGTCCAAATTCCGAAAATGACGTCTGCAATTAGAGTGAGCGCTCCGCTAATTACCATCAATGCTCCTACTAAATAGAAGGAGATTCCGGCGTATTGTTTTATTGGCGTTGCAGCATCCCATGTATAGATAGTTGCTGCCTCGGCAATTTCTGCGCCGATAATGACAGACAAAAGTGATGACATGGCGACAAGTGTTATTAGGGCTAACATATTTCCTCCTTGAGTGTGTAGAGGAAGAGCCAGCGACTGGCACTGGCTCTTCTGATTGGACTTAGCTGCCAATCGGCAAGTAGTTGTCGTCGGTGACGTAATCGTGCGAGGTTGGGTGGCTAAACTGTTGTTGCTAGTCTCCCATCCATTCTTTATAGTGTGGATTGGTGACGCCGTTCACGATGTTGGTTATCGATGCGGTTGACCAGTGTGGGCGACGGAGTAGCGAATCGGCAGCTGAACCAAAGTGACCGGTATCGCCTTCATCGTCGGTTAGCAATTGGGTGCAAGCTAAAAGCCTCATCAAACGAGCGAGATCAATCTGGCTGATATCGCAGCTCTTGAAAGATTTTTCGGCTTTCGATTTAAGAGCTTGTCCTAGAGGCACGTTGCCCTTGCCGTTGGTATAGTGCGGCAGACTTACCAGGATCACGCCGATGAGTGCCTTGCGGGCCGAGATGAGAGCGCTGCGAGAATTGATCGCCTTTTCCATGCGGTTAGCTGATTCTAGGTAGCTAAGCGAGGTGCGCAAGCTTCTGCCTGTGTTGTTGTTGATAAGCAAGACCGCGATTTCGTCGCAAATCTCAATGGCAGTCGCAGAGTTGGGTTCTGCAGCTTGCAAAATCCTTCGCAATAGTTTAAGGGCTTTTTTCAAACCGACGTCGGCGTCGTCATTCTCTTGCCGTTTGCTAACTACGCTCGCTCGATATTCCGAATTGGTGAGCATGTCGCTCATATTGACTCTTGTGCCTTTGACTGTCTTGAACTCGATAATGTCGTTGCTCATTAGTTGTTCTCCGAATTGTTGGGGTTGAAACGTTGATCTAGAGAGTTAAAGGAAGAGCCAGTTCACAACTGGCTCTTCCTGCGGACTAATTAACCGCCGGTAATCGGCAGGTCAGAGTAATCGGCATCAGGGATGTAACCGTCATCTGTCGACGGCTCGCTGTTGGGCGACTTGCCTCCACGGCTAAGCAGGTGCTTGATGCCGTTGACCAGTTTGCAGAGTGGACTTACCGCTTTGACAGGGCAAGCGGCTTTGCTGGTCTCGCAAGCGTTGGTGGGCTGCATGGTGCAGGTCATAACGAGAGCGACAATAGCGACGGACATAACGCTTCTCAGCGTGGTTGAATTAAACATAGGTATTTCTCCTAGTAGGGGCGCGCATCTAAGAATTGATTGCGCCCGAGTAGGTCGTGGAACCATTCCACAACCGGGTCACCGTGGCCCCCTTCCATGTAGGTTGGGCGGCTAAACTTTTTATTGTCGAAGCACAGATTTTACGTATCGCTTTATCTCGGCGAGCCGGCGGCGGCGTTGTACGTAGGCTTCATCTGCGCCGTTTGGGTCTCTGTGCGTTGCTATGCGCAATTCAGCAAGCTCAAGAGACACTTCATATAGTGCGCTCGAGATGCTTGTGGCCTTTCTTCCGAAGAAGTTGAACCTCGACTGAATTGTCTCGATTCCAGGCAGTGATCCCGATGCTTTGATTGGGGCTTTTGGTAGTTCGCACCTTACTTCATGCAACACTGAATCGAGAGGATGGTACAGTATCATGAATTGGTGTGCCAACTCATCGGTTGCAGATTGCAGAGCGCTTACGTCGGATGATGCGAGGTATCCGTGTTTGATGCCATCTGCGCACTTTTTGGTCATTTCCTCAACTGATGACAATAAGACGAGCCTTTCCTCTATGGAAGTTCTGGTCTGTTCTATGTGGGTCATCAGAAACGAAGCTGATGGTGGATGATCAAATGCAGAGTTGTGGAATTTGACGAAGCGAGTCAAAGTATCAAGCAGGGCAAGCGCTTGCTGCCTGCATCTGCTGCTTGAAGTGACGATGTCCGCACACTTTTCGTAAATGCGACCCATGGGATTTTTGAAATGGCGACGTCTTTTCTTCTTGAGATTCATGGATGTTTCCTTTATTGACGTGGAAAAGTGGAAGTTATTACGCCGGTGATGCATACGGACTCGATATAGTCGCCGGTGTACTGCTCGAGAGCTTCGAGGGTGGCGAGGGTTCCATACCCGTGCGCATAGCGGTCGTTTTGGCACGACACTCTGAGACCAGCGATAGGAGGTTTGAGTTCGTCGATCCACTTGTGAGGCTTGAGTTGCAATTGAAGGCGAAACCGCTTATGGGGATCGCGATCTTTTCTTGCTTGCTCGACCTTGTCTTTGTCCTCTGCGTGAAGTATCTCTACAGTTAATGGTTTTCTAGCTTCCATCGTTGTTGCTCCTGGGATGTGTTGAGGTTGGGCGGCTAAACTTTGTGTTACGGTAGGCGCTTATGTTTAGGCACGATTTCGTCGTACCACTCACCGTAATATGTTGGATAGTCTTCACCAGTTGTTGATGTGACAGTGGTTTCAAGCTTGCGGCGAATTGCTTTTCGTCCTCCCTTTTGGAATCGTTTGAACCATTCCAGATCCTTTGGATCGAGTTTTGCGCCGGCTTCAAGTAAGTCCTTGACGCATTGGACTTCTGTTGCTATGGCTTCGGTTTCTTCGTCGAGACAGCGGTCAATGAATTCTTGTCGTCCGGTTTCGCCAGGAATGGGGTCTGTCGTTGGTCGAACCAGTGCGTGAACATATTCATGCACGACGCTGATTATTTTGTAGGTGCGGGGGCAGTGGCGCCCGATACAGATTGTTCGTGTGCGGCGATCGTAATAGGCACGACAAGGTCCGTCTACGAGACGAATTCTCACTCCGTTAGTGCGTATTTCGTAAAGCGCGCGCACAAATGTGCGTGATTGCAGTGCCGCTTCGACAAACCGTTTGCCGAATTGACGCTTTAGATTGTCGAGTTTTAGTGCAGGGTCGTACATTTTTATTCACCCGTTGGTTGGTGTGTCAAAGCGGTAGAAGTGCCAGAAAGGACAAGCGGGGGATAAGACGAATCAAATCCCCCGCTGTACTTGTTAGGTCATTACTACTATGGAGTAATGATCAGTTCGCTCGCATCGTCGGTGACGTAGTCTGCGTTGTCGACGGGCTCAGTTTTGTTTGTATCCTTGCGGACCGTGAACAAGTGCTTGACGCCGTTGAGAAGTTTGCAAACTGGCCTGACCGCTTTGACAGGGCAAGCGGCTTTGGTTGTCTCGCATGCGTTGGCAGACTGCATGGTGCAGACCATGACGACAGCGATAATAGCGACGGACATGACGCTTCTCAGCGTGGTTGAATTAAACATAGTCTTTCTCCTTAAGAAAGATGGAACGCATTCAAGTTGAATGCATCCCGAGAGAAGGTCGTGGAACCATTCCACAACCGGGTCACCGTGGCCCCCTTCCTGTCCAGGTCGGGCGGCTAAACTTTTTAGAGCAGTCCCAGCTAGCGACAACTTTTGATCGCGCTGTGGGTGTCTTCCTGTGTCCAGGGTGGGATGCAGACAGCTTCCACCCAGGTGTCTTCGTATTCGTCGACACCGACTGTCCAGTGGACTACTTTGGGTCCGACGCTGGTCGACAAGCCTGGCGCGAGGACTTCGCGATATTTCTTGTCATTGCAGAGTGTCCAGACTTCAAGCCTGCCACGAAGTACACGGAACGATTCCGTGATTTTCTCGTGGTAGTGCTTGTCGGATGCTTCTGTGACGGCGATGATTTTGCTGTACTCGGCTGTGCGTTCGAGTTCGCAAATTATTACTGTCGGATTGTTCGCCGGCGAGCAAAAGATGTTTTTGCCGGGATACGTTGCTTCCAGCTCGGCGATGACAGCTTTTGTATCAAGCTTGCGGCGCATTACCGGAACACCATCAGACCAGAGGAAGGTGACCAACAGCATGACCGGTGCCAAGTAGGCGAGCATACCGATGAGCACGACCTGCGCTGAAGCCGGTAGTTCGAAAAAGGCGCCGGCAATTGGAATTGCCATCAGTACAATGATTGTTCTGAGTATTGTGAATAAGTGAGTTGCAAGCCATGAGTTGAATTGTTTGTTTTGATAAACTTGGTGGACAACTGCGACGAATGTAAATACTCCCAGAATGATTCCGATGTGGGACGCATAGACAAGAAATGATCCAAGTTGAGTGTCGGTCATTGATTGAGATCTCCTTCTAATTGAATTGTCTGTTGTGTCTATATGCGGCTTCTGTGCAGCATGTCCTCGAGTGGAGCCATGAAGTACAGAGTGAGCAGCTGAGTTTCGGAGATTGCCAAGTCTGAGTGCCTGGGGTTGGGCTCAGCGACAAGCGGGTTGCGTATTTCGAATACTTCGCCGGTGCTGTCGTCGTAAAATTCTTGAACGTCTTCTGGCATGCATAGTTCTCCAAGTGAATGGACCTAGTACACAATGAATATGTGGAGGGCGAAATCTCTATGACAACAAGAAGCTGGGACCTCAGCGAAGTCCCAGCCTATTTGTTGCTCTTGGGTTGTAGCCTAGCGGCGGCGTTTGGCGCCTGAGGTGATGAGTTTCACCCCCGTTGCTGCTACTTTGGATACCGTACCAATTGCTCTTCCGGCATCGATCCTTCCCTTGGTGATGTACTGGATAGCAATCACGAAGAAGAAGAGTACGAGTGCGTATGGCAATAGAAAGCCAAATGCGGAATACAAAAGATTTGATACCAGTGCGGTCAGTTGTTCCATTCTTTACCTCCTTAGGTATTGGTTATTTGACGAAGAAGTGATCCCAGATGGTGTACGTGCCTGGTTGTGGCGGTACTTCCATAGGTACGCCCATAGCTCTGCGCTTTTGGGCATTGACCACGGCAAATGCGGCAATCGTTTTCTGGAACGAAGTGATGCATTTGTGATTAGCGTAAGGACTCTTCTGCTTAGCCATTGAATAAACAAGCGGGTGTTGCACCAGAATTTGATTGAGAATCATTCTGTCTGCTTCCCATTGCTGGATTTTTGGCTGTCGCGGGTCCTTATCGTCTTTCTGCACCGTGATTACGTTGTGCAAGCGTGAAAGCTTGTTGCCTTCTATTTTCCAGAGCTGTTGCAAAGGAATTTCCAGGTGATGGCCTTTGTCGTCGAGCAGCACATATACTGATCTGCTACGACGATTGTCGAGGGTGATGACCTTCAACACTTTGCCATCGGTCATAATCAATGCAGTGGCATCGTGTTGTACGTACACTTCTTTGCCGGCTACCTTGACTTTGACTGGTTCGTGTCCTTTGATGAGCATGCAACCTTTAGTCAGTTCGATTGTCGATTTTGTGGGAAGCAATTTGATTGGTTTGCCGGTCTTGAGTTCATCGACACTTTGTTCGATTGCGCTAACGTTCTCCTTGCGTTCGGGTTGTTGTGCTGTGGGCGATTTGGGCTTGGAGTTGCCGATGTTCTGGAAGAAGCTCTTCAGTTTTTGCATTACTGTGCGCTTCGCCGGCTTTTGTACAACGGGCTCGACTTTGCCTGTGGCTGTGTCATCTGCCGGGCTAGTGGCAGGTTCATCAGCAGACGGCCTAGTCTGTGGTGGCAGTTCGGTGTCAAGAGTGTTGAGCAACAATTGCGAGTCGAGCAGTTGCTTCTCAGCTTCTTGCTGTTTGGCTGCATCCGGTGAATTGTCTTCCGTTTGTGTAGTCGTTGTGACTACGCGAGGATTTTCAATCGGTGTTTCCGAGACGTACTCTGTTTTTTCGGCGACAACGAGTAGCATGGACTTTTCGTCGAGCAGGACGCTGAAGTTGGTCAACAGGGACTTGCCTTGAGAAAGCCGCACTTGCAGAGGACCATTTACCTTGAAAGGCAAAGTGTCTGTCGGCAAAATAGTGCTGCTGTGGAATTCCGGTATGGTGAACTGTGGAGCAGCCATTGTCGGAGTCACTGGCGTCACTGGTGTGACTGCTTGCGGAACAATGGGGTTTGCGAAAACAGGGGTTGTCGGTGTGACAGGTGGGATGGTCGGAGGAATTATGGGAGGTGTCGTGGGCGGAATTACTTCGCTGCCACCACCGCCACCGGGAGGAGGAGGCGGCGGGCCTTGCGCATCAGACGGTGCTTGTGCGCTGCAGAACATGACGATCATGAAACCTAAGAGCAGCAAAAACTTGCGTATCATATGGATACTCCTTCAATGGTGTATTGGTACGGATTTAAAAATTTGCAAGCAGGAGGCTTGCACAGGACTGAGCACGTGCAGGACGCCTGCCTGCCAAGCTTGCGGTGTCACTTGTCGATTCCCTTCCGCGTTGTCACCTAGACTTGCGAGATCTCTCGACTTCGCTCGAGATGACAAAGTAGGGAAGGGAATGACAAAGGATGGGCGGTCGGTTATTCGCCGAAGTAGTCGGAGAATTGAATGAAGTTGCGTTCTTCTTCTTCTTCACTAGCCGGCGGCGCGAACAAGATATCGTTGGTGTAGCGCTTGCCGGATTCTTCCAGTTCGGATTCCTTGACGGATGTTTTCCTCAATGCGTTGAGTGCTTTCAGGGAGATTGAGAAGTCGCTAACTTCTTTTTGCGATTGTTTGTTGATCATTCAAGTTCCTCTCTGGCTATTCGAAGTGACTTGCTTTTTCGTTGACCAAGAAGTTGCCGTACTGCTTGTCGGCTGGGCATTGGTGACCATCGGTCTTGTCGGCTTCGCGGAAGCACGGGATGTTATATCCCCATGGATGTGACCATCCGCCTTTCTTTTCGGGCTGAGTGTTATTTCCGGTGTTGTTGCTACCGCTGTTGTTATTTTGTTCGTTCATAATATGCATCCTCGTTGTAGATAGCGTCGAGTGCTTCGGCATTGGACTGCTCTCGAGTTGTTTTCTTGTGACTCAAAAAGCGAGGTTGCTCTTATTCAGAGCAACCTGTGACGAGATAGACTTTGCCGCGAATGCGCAGTCCTTGAAGCCCTTCGATATTTATCTCGCGATAAGTGGGCTTGAGGACTGGTTTCGCTTGCTGCGCTTTCTTGCGCGCAAGAGTCTTTTCGAGTTGACGGCGTCTACCGCGAGTTGGTCCAGCAGCAAGACGACGTTCGAGATCAGCTATTTCATCAGCCAACTTCTTCAGAGTTCGTCTGAGGTTGGTCGACGAGTTGATCATCTCGTAAATCTTGAAAGTTCCATGGTCTTTACTATTGGATTTCTTGCGAGCGCCAGACGATAGACCAACGCTTACGCCGAACTTGCAAGCCATCACGCGTTTTTCACCGCCTTTGGTTATGACGGTCACGCCGAAGATGAGTCCTGCGGGTTGCAGGGATTTGCGAACCGCAGCAATTCCTCTTTGCCGTTGTTGTTTGCGCTGCAACGCTTCGCGTGCTAGACGTTGCTCTTCGTTGATGAGAAAGACAACGCCTTCATGAGTGAGACGCTCAGATGGTCTGGAAGTTTTCTTAACCGGTTTTGTAGTTGTGAGTACGTTAGCCATGGTTATCTCCTACCGGGCGCGTTCTAAAACGGCTGAGAGTCACGCGTCTCTCTCAGCCGATTTCCAAATATTCAGTTGTTGTGTTAGCGTTTAGTCGCTAACTTCAGCTTTTCGATTTCTGCTTCGATGTCGTCGATTTCATCGTTTTCGATCTTGCTGCGGAATTCTTCGGGAAGAAGCGCAAGTTCGCTACAATGCAATGCGGCGATCAAAGTTTGCAGTCGTCGTTCTTTCTTAATGGATAGTCCGGGCGCAACCCATTCGGTGAGTGTTTGAGATGGCGATTTATGTCCTCGTGAGACCATTTCTTTGACAAGATTGGCGAAATCGCGAGCACCGTAGTTAGCGGTTTTCTTCGCAATGTCGTTCCATTCTTCATCCGTTAGCGTTACGCCTGCCCGTTTGAAGAGTTCTTGCACGAAGTGTTTGCGCTCGTCACCTTGAAGATCAAAGACCGGTACTTGTACCGCTGCTCTGCTCTTGATGTCGGGCGCAAGTTTGTCTGCGCGAGAAGTGATTAACACATAAAGTGTTCTGCCATCGGCTTTGCTCGTCATCTGCATCAATGTGCCGGACATACGTTTTTCGACTTCGTGGACATTTTCGCCACGGGCGTCGGAAACTTGAGTGTCGGCTTCATCGATGAGGACGAGTGATTTGCCAACTGTGTGAAGAAGCATTCTTAGCTTCTCCAAAGCAGCTTCAGTCTCACCGAAGTATTTACCTCTCATCTGAGCCAAGCGAATGATTACTCGACCGGATGATTTGGCAAAGGCTTCGAATTGATAGGACTTTCCAGCGCCGTTTGGACCAGATGCAATTATCACGGAGGCGGCGGTCTTTGGATTTTCGGAGCGCTCGAACGTGCGTGCAAGGAGTTGTTTGTTTGCTTCATAGCCGATGATGTCCTCTGGTCCGTGGTCTGGCAATTCAATTGAAACGGTGTCGCCGAGTTGAGCTTTGATTACTCGATTGACATGCTCAATTAGTGCTTTTCGTGTCACGATGTGCGGCTCGTTTCGACTGGCTGTCTTCAGCAGAGCTTCAAGAGCGGTTAGAGTTAGTCCGGCGCTGTCGGAAACGAAAGCGTCGTAGCCTCTCTCATAACTTATCTTGGAAGCGTCTTCGTTGGCGGGTGAACAGAAGGTCGTTATGAACTTTGCTCTTTCCGCATCCGACGGATATCCAATTGAGATTGGACGTACTGAGGGCAAGCCAACTATCTGCGAACTAATCTCTTGCGAGCTTTCTGAAATGAGGATGATCAGATGTGCGCTATCTTTGAACCACTGCGATTCAATCAAGTTGAGAAATCGCACCAGCCTTTGTCTGTCCAGTTGATCCACTTGCCCGAAGGAACCTCGCGGAAAAATGGCATCAGCTAATTGGACGACGACACAGACGGGTTTGTCTTCCTGAGCACTTTTCTGTTTCTGCGACATCCGTACAAGGGTCACAGCTTGTAGCATTTGTGCCAGGAGTTCAATCGCTTCAAGTGGAGAGAAGTACGCTGTTTTAATTGCGGCTTTGAGATCTCCGAGCTTGATTGACTGGTCCATCTGTTCAGCTGCTTTGCAAGAGGTGGCGAGCGTATCCAGGTCCTTCTTGTCAGAGGTGTAAGTCTCTATGCCACCCGCATCCAATCTAACCATCGTGAAGGCATCCTTCAGATGGTGATACAGCGTTTGCTCCAGGTCGTGAAAGCGTTGTGCGTTCTTTGACCAGTAGAGGTCGCGAGTATTGTCATTGATGGTGACAACATTTTTCCCTTCCAGTTGATACGCTTCATTCAATGCATCCAAAAATGCCGGCTGTTCGTAGTTGAGTATCTTTGTGGGCTCAGCCTGCGGTGCAGGAGCCTTGTTTTGCTTGCTCTTCTTACTGGGCATTATTGTGCTCCTTTGCTTTGCAGGCATCGGGATGGCTGAGCTCAAATGCAGCTAGCCGTTGAGGGTTGTTCTTTTCGAATGCTTTTGCGCGTATGTTGTCGACGAGTTGTGTAAACTCGTGTGAGTCAACAAATTTGGAAGGACGAACCGTGCCGCCGGCGACTTGTTTGTCGATGACGATTTTGGCGCCTTTGCCGGGATTGCCGTCATCGTCGGTCCAGTGTTGCGACAGACAAATGAGGCGCGTGCCAAGCATGGCTGCTTCTTCTAAGTCGTGGGTGACGAAGAAGATAGTGGTTTTGTTTTCCTTCCATTGTTCATGGATGAAGTCGCGCATTTCGCATTTGGTCTTTTCGTCGAGTCCGCTGAAGGCTTCGTCCATGAGAAGAATGCTTGGCTTCATGGCTAGCGATTGTGCGATGGCAACTCGCTGGCGCATGCCGCCCGATAATTCGAATGGATATTTGTTGCCGTTCTTTTGTGGCTCCAATCCGCAGCGTTCGGCAAGTACTAGCGCTTGAGCGCGAGCCTCGTCTCGAATACGCGAATAGGGGATGCGTTTCAGTAAGGACGTTGCCTTGAGTAGGTCAAGGATTTTCACCAGCGGTTTGCAGATTATTCTTTCGGGAAGATTTGTTCCTTCTAGAATTGGTCCTGCTGCGATGTTTTCCAACATTGTCAGATGCGGGAAGAGAGAATAGTTTTGATAGACTATGCCCGTATCACGAGTCACCCTGGTGACGGATTTACCGTTGACGAGAACAACACCTTCTGTTGGGAATTGCGAACCAAGGACAAGTCGTAGGACTGTTGACTTGCCGCAACCGGACGAACCTACGACGGTGACGAATTCGCCTTGCTGAACTTGTAGTGTTATGTCGTTGAGAACAGTGGCACGTGAGTCACCTTTGTTGGAAGGATAGCTCACTGTGCAATTTTTCGAATCGATAATGAATGTCATGACAATGAACCTCCTTACTGGTTAGCCCAGCGGTAGCGACGTCGCCACTGTTGGAATATGAGATCAAGGGCGAACATGATGAGCATGGCGATCATGACGTAGGACAAAATTGTGGGCATGTCCATAAAGCGTCGTGCGAGAAATATGCGATAGCCAAGTCCACATGAAGCGACGTTGCTCTCTGCTGCGATAACATAACCCCAGGCTGCTTTGAAGCATGCGCAGATGGCTGAGATAATTGCCGGGAAAATCTGTGGAAAGACTACGCTCCAAGCAACTTCAGCTTCTGATGCACCGAGTGTTTGTGCTTTGTATCGTTGTTCTGCTGGGATGTCTTCAACCATGCGAGCAATCTCCAGTGCGATGCCTGGAAGCACCCCTAAAACAACAATTGCTATTTTGGGAGCTTCTTCAACGCCAAGGCACAAGAAGAGTATTGGCAGAAGCAACAGCGGTTGATTTTTGTCGAGCAAAACAAGTATCGGTCTGAAGAATTCTTTCACCACTGGAAATAGACCAATGTAGAGTCCCAGTGGAACACCGAAGAGTGTCGATATGGAAAGACCAATTCCAAAGCGCGTCAGCGACGCACCGATGTCGCTAAGGAGTTGAATTTGACCGTTGCCGTCCGGACGGATGGCGGTGAGGAATGAATTCCAGATGTCGATCGGTAATGGAATGAGTCGTGGGTTGGCGCATTCAATGCCGTGGGCTTCTTGCCAGCGGACATAGAGAGCTGCCCCTAAGTAAACAGCGAAGCAAAGGATGAAAGGAAGCAGTCTCAGGAAAACTTTGACGGCGGAGGACAATTTGGTATCTGTTCGAAAAGCTCTAAGCATGGGCATCTCCTAAAAGTAGGGAGTAAAACAAAGAGAAACACCACGGCTTTGTACAAAGCCGTGGTGTGGAATCTATTTAGAACGCAGATTGCCCTCTTCGCTCGTTACTAGTTGGAGCCTTGAACAGCTTCCTTCATGTAGCGAGATTCGTAGTGCAACTTGACGTTCTTCGCATCACCTTCTGTTGTGCCGTCAGGGAAGCTAACGCCAATGGCTTTGGCGCCTGGCGGAAGCAGTCCGTTGTTGGCACAGAAGGTATGTACGCGGGCTACGTTGTCCTTGAGTTGTTGCGATTCGGTGTACTTCACGGCTTCTTCCGGCGTGTAGAACATGGCTGTCGTTTCCAGTTGTTCGGTGAGGTCATTGACCGTCACACTAGGACCGGATGCGGTGGCCATGAACTTCAAAGCGTTGTCCGAGTCTTTGTTGCCTTTGGTCATTAGTTGCATGGTCTGATACCAAGCTTTGACCAAGGCGCGCGCGAATTCGGGGTGTGCTTTCACAGTCGCTGTGTCGATGACGAGCAAGTCCTGAATTTCGCCAGGAAGTTTGCTAGAGTCAAAGACGCGTTGTACGCCCTTTTCTTTCAGGATTTCGTGCACCATGGGATTCCAGGTGCAGACGAACTTCTGATTCTTGGACGCTTGGAAGGTGCCTTGAATTTCGGCATCGGTCGCTTGCGTAAATCCAATCTTAGATGGATTCAACTTGTTGATTTCGCAGCAGCGACGGACAACGTACTCGGAGACCGTATTGCGCATCAACATGACGTTGCTGCCTTCCAGGTCTTTGAGCGTTCTGCCACCGCGCGCCAGAATCGCATCGTTGCCGTTGGATGTGTCACCCATGACCACGACAGTTGTATCTTTGCCGTTGGCAGCATGTGCCATCAGTGAGTCCATGCTTGCCACAGTTAGAGCTTGAGCTTTACCGGCCGAGTAGGCATCAAGCGAAGTTGGATAGTCCATCGGTGCCGGATTGATCTTGATGCCTTCTTCGGCGGCGCATCTCGCCAAGGTTCCGTTTTCGACCATCAAGTAATAGGGCATCCAGCCGGCGTAAATTGAGTATGCCAACGTGAACTCAGGTACTGCCTTGGTTGCAGTTGAAGCCTGTTGAGTCGAGGATTGTGGTTCGGACTTTTGTGCGCTGCCGCAACCTACGAGGACGGAACAAGCAACCATGGCGGAGACGAACATGCTGAGTTTGGCTGTAGTTTTCATACGATAGAACCTCTTCGTTAGTGATTACTTTGGATAAAAGACTGTTGAACAACAAGGAGCAGATCAACACTGACCTGCTCCTCGTGCGGACGGTTCGAGCTAGGCGTGCTTAGAAGTTTTTCGGACGCGATTCCTTTTCAGTTGTCGCATCGTTCTTCGCAGCTTCCTTCTGGGCTTTCTCGGCTTCTCGAGCAGCTTTACGCTTTTCGAAGGCATCGGATGCTTCGGTGTTGCGTGCGGCCTTGCGATACTTCTCGTCTTGGTCGTTGGTCGTGGCACGAGTGACTCGTCCAAGTACTTTGGCTTTGGCAGCAAGTTCGTTGTTGGATGCTTTTATCGCATCAATAGGCGAACTGTCGAGGCGGGACTTCAGTCCGGCAACCCGCTCGCGAGCATCGATGAGTGATTTGTTCGTGATGAACTTAGCCACTTCCTTGGCTTCTTCGCCCTTGAGGTTTTCGATTTCGCTGAGCATCTTGCTGAGCTGAGCTTCCAGGTCTTTGACTTCGATCTCGTCCTGCTTGATTTGAGCTTCAAGGTCTGTGGCTTCCTGCTGCAGTTTGGCTAGTTCTGCTGTGAAGCGTTCACTATCCTCGCGAGCTCTCTTCATTTCACCTTCGTCTTTTGCAGCTTCGGCCTCATCGTAAAGCTGATCTGCACCTGCTTGGAGCTCCTTCTTGTCCTCGATTTCCTTGAGAAGATTTTGAAGGTTGGTCACCATCATTTCGTGTGCGGTTTCCGATTGGGTGACCGCTTGAGTGAGGTCGTTGAAGTTCTTGACCAGTTGTTCGCGGTACATGGCGAATCCGTCGCTGATGCCCGCTGCCGAGCCGGTGAACATTTTGTCGGCAGCGCGAACAAGTCCGAGTGCCTTTCTTGCTTCGTACAGGGAGACGAAGCGCCACAGAGCTGCGAAAAAGCCGATTTTACCTTCTGTCATGATGATATCCTCATGGTTTGGAGCGACTGTTTATGCACGATGCATAACTCAGCCGCGGGTTAAAACTGTGAATCCAAAGCACTGCTTGTGCGAACGTTATTGTTGTTCGCGACGGGCAGCTTTTCTGTACTTGTCCAATTGTTGTTCGTCTTCGGTGTTGCGTCCTTTAAGTCGGTCCTCGACTCGACGTGCAGCTTCGACTGCTGTGCGCAATCTGTGTGAAGCATCACTGTCTCTGTCTAGGAACGAACTTATGTCGCCATTTCCTAAGTCGACCAATTCGAGATAGGTCGTTTGCAGCGCGCATTCAATCTCGTTGACTTGGGCAAGCAGCTCGAGCTGTAGGTCTTGCCTTTTGTTGTAGAGATCGAGTCGGCGAGTGTGTGAGGCAATCTGTTGCTCAAGGGTCTTAGCTTTTGTGCTTCCTTCCTTGGCCTTCGATAGCTCTTCTTTCCACCCTTCAACCTCGCGTTCCAGTGCCTTGATATTGAAAGCGCTCAATGCTTTGGTTACATCAAGTGCTTTTTCCAGCACCGAAACTCCCTGCTTATAAGTGTCTGCTGCAAGAAGTTGAAATTGCTCAACTGTTGCAATTGACCTTTTCGCAAGTTTCTCCTGGAAATAATCCAGGAGGGGTTGATATGCTGCATTGAGTTCGGTAGCTTCTGCAACTCCTGATGCGAACTTTATCTTTTTGCATTCAAGGGTCAGTTGTTGCAATTCCTGTTCTTCGTACTGACGGCGCTGTTGGCGAAGATCAGCATAGCGTTGTGCTACCTTCTCTTCGCCTTTGACGACGTAGTTGTAATACCAGGAGCCACCGCTGGCTATAAGTCCAATTGTTGCTATTCCTGCGGTTAGCGGCAGCGTAGCTGGAATGAACACCGCACAAACTACGGCACCAATCGAACCAACTAACGGATAGATTGTTGCCGGGTGACAGAGAATGTCAGTGCGAACATCCATTGCTACTTTGCCAGGCGCGAAATCCTCAGGTTTTGGTTTGGTTACAGGACCATCACGTTTGTTCGTGTTGTCAGTCCCGCGAGACCTTCTTTCAAATGTCATCGATTGTCACCTCCGTGACTAGATATCGGTGTCGTTATAAAGGACAAATTCCACTCGCTGTTTTCGACGATTGAAGGACAAGCGATTTTCGCCGGGTTTGCGTGCCGGCGGTTCGGATGAACCGCAGCCGACTGCGCGTAGGCGATTGGGAGACAATCCTGCTGTCGTCAAGTAATTGATGACAGCGTCAGCTCTGGCTTGCGACAACTTGATGTTTTCTGTGTCGTCGCCATCTACACTTGGTCCCGTGTGGCCTTTGACGACCACGCGAGCATCGGTGTAGTTGACTGACAAAAGCTTGACGAATGCATCGACTTGCTTTTGTGCGTCGGCGTCCAGGTCTGATTCTCCTTGCAGGAAGTCTATTGGTTCTATGCGCATAACGCCTATCTCCTTTAGAGTCTTCCATTCGTCGGCTGTAAGTTCTCTGAACTCACGCTTGGCTGCATCGGCATTGCCGACGTCAGCGAGCATGTGATCATGTACTTCTTGCAGTATCGACTTGTCGATAATTGTCGTTGGATCGCTGAGCGGTTCTGATTGCATTTCTTTCGTGCGAACGAGAACATTGATGCAAGAGCTTATGCAATTGAGAATGCCGTCAGCTTTATGTTCGCCGGAAATACCGAATTGACGATTGCAGTTGTCGTGCAAACCGTGAAAATCGATCTTCTGGGTCATTGCTTCGGCTAATTCCGGTTTGCAACCGACTGCGTCGCAGATCTCTTTTATCAAACGATCGTGATTGGCTTTGCTGGCTTTGTATGTTCGCATTGCTGTGAAGTACGCTTCCATAAACTTGACACAATCGCCTTTGTGGTCACGCACAAAGTCTTTGTGGAACACAATCACATCTTCAATGTAGCCATTGAATTTGCTTGAGTCCCACACGACCGTCATATTGGGAATGGTGTGTAGCGCTTTGCTGACTTCCGGTTCCCACATGACGAAGACGTCGCCTTTGTGTTGTTGAGCTAGCTGATAGACTTCTTCAGAGCCGCCCGCAACTTCTTTTTGCCAGGACTTGTCGGCTTCGGTCAGGTTGTCCATGCCGAAGTCGGTGCGAGTTAGTCCGAGCAGAAAGCTGGATGGGCTGTCTGCGGTGTAGACGAATTTTAGTTTTCCATTGTTGAGATCTTTGACCTCTTTGACAGGTGGAAAAGCAAGAATGGCGTCCGCACCATTGCTTTTGGCAATTGCAGCAACGATGACTCCTGGATAGTTGTATTGCTTGCCGTGTTGCAGCCAGCTGCTAACGGGCAAGACAATGGCTTGATATTCACCTTTCGAGAATCTTTCGAGTCTATCTGCGTAGTTGCCTTTGTCTTTAGGAGTGAAGCTGACTGTCAGCCCACGTTGTTTGGCTTGTTTTCTCATCTCGTCTGAGCGAATGATGGCGTAGCCCTGATAGTCATCGCCTGCCACGAGAATGGATTTGCCTGATTCTTGGAATTTGAAAAACCAGACGCCGCCACAGAATACAAGCAAGAGCAGTAACGCTATTGCTGCGTGTATGCGTTTCATTCTTGTTTTCTCCTTAGGGAAACCGCGACAACAGGCAGCTCGATGTTTTATCGAGCTGCTGTTGAGGCGGGAGTTGTTACTTGTGATACGTGGGCACGTAGTTGTCCGGTTCGGCAGCAGTGTTCTGCAGCTTGCGGGTCAACTCGTCAGCGCTGGATGCGGTTTCGTATGAGGTTGCCCAGTTTTTAAGTGGGTGGCCATCATCGATGTTGAAGCCGATGGTGTAGATGGAAAAGCCGTATGAAGCAGCCGTTGAACAGGCTTTATCAAGGTCTTGTCCCCAGTCAGGCTGCCCGTCCGTGACGACTATCAGGCGATAGTCACCATAGTTGAGCTGCCGTTGGCATTGCTTGAGCAATGCGCCTGATCCTACATTCATGGCGTCAGCAAGTGGAGTACCACCACCAGCATCTACCGATTGGACTTCCTGCAGGAATTGTTGTCTATTTTTTGCTGCAGGAGCATCGAGAGAGACCTTTTCTTGGATGCCGCTTCCGTCAAAGACGACCAGACCGACATTGATATCAGTCGGCAAGCTTTGCACAAAACTGTGAATTGCTTGTTTAGCTTCTTCAATTGCGGATCCTGCCATCGAGCCGGAGGCATCGAGAACAATCTCAAAATTGCGAGCAGTGGAGATTTGTCCTGGCTGCGCACCTTGTTGTCCTAACGGATCTTGCAATTGCACATAGCCGGATTGATCGACTTGTGCAACGGCTGGGGGCGATGATTCGGAAGTGCCAGAGGGCGCGATGTCCCCGCAAGCAGTTAACGAAAGTGCCGTCAAGCACAGGGTCAACGCCATTAAATTCTTTTTGAGAGTTTTCATGGTGCTTCTCCTATTACTTGCCTTGGAAGGTCGTTGGTTCAGCTTGCTCTTCTTTGATACGGAAGACTACGCGGAAATTTTCGTAGAACTCCGACTCGCTGGTGGGCTTGCGATACTTGGGAGCGTTGGCACCCATCGATACCGGCTGGAACTGACTTTCATCGACTGGCAGATTGTTCTGCTTGCAATACTGGATGTATGCGTTGCAGACAGCTCTAGCGCGGTCGAGTCCAAGTTTGTTGGCGGCGCGTTGCTTGTCGGCCAACTTGGTGGTCAACACGGCTACTTCAGCAGGTGTCTTGCCGGCGGCTTTGGCTGCGGCAATTTGGTCTTGCAAATCGACAACATATGTCGGGGCGCTGTGTCCTTCGACGAACACGAGGGCGCCGGCTAGAGGTTGCGAAATGTTGTACGCCTGTTTGAAATAATTCTTGTATTCGTCGATGTCGAATGTGGGGACATTCGGCTTGAAGCGAACTTCAAACGAGTACAAGGTACCGTCCTGTTGCCACTTCGTAGGCTCGGCTGCAATTGCTTGCGTGGCTTTGGTTTGTACTGCTGCTCTTTGAGCCGGCGTAAGAGCTGGCTTCGGTAATGCATTGACATCGGCATTTCTCAGTCCGGCAGCTAATTGGTTGTAGTCCCAATTTGCTGTGGTGAGTTTTGGCGTGCCACGCATCAAACCAAGACTGCGGAACTCTGGTTGAATTTCGCTGTTGAGCTGAGCGAAATTTCTCGATGTTCCTTTGCCGGTGAAGAATTGAACGTTGCCGTTGAATCCAACCCATGTGCAGTCTCCTAGTGATCCGGAAGCAAAGTCTTTGGACTGTTTGCTGTCGTCGCCGTACTGCATAACCGCAGCGCGCTTGATGAGCTCGTTGTAGGCCGCTTGGTTGGCGGACTTGTTTGCCATCAAAGCATCGAAGCGCTCTTGTCCGACCATCAAAGCATGGACGAACTTTTGCACTTCCGCTTTGTGCGCGTCGTAGTAGTCTTTGCGTACGGCATAGACATCAGCGATGATGCGGCTGGCAGCGGCAGACGTGATGAGAGTCTTGGCGCCTTTTACCGAACCTTCTGCACCATTGCCATTTGTCAGTGTTCCGGCATCCGGAGCAATGACCATACATGCATTGATGCTGGAGTCTTTTTGGAACGCCGAAACGGTGTCGTCAGCAATGGGCTGTTCATTAAGCGGAAGAGCAAGATTGCGTAGCCACTTGAACTTAACTTTGCTTGCATCCAGACCGGCTTTCTCGATAATTGTGTTGACAAAGTCCATGTGTGGACCATACAACTGCAGCGCAATTGTTTTGCCGTTGAGGTCAGTCAAGCTGTTGACTCCTGGACGAACGACCATGCAGTCACCACCGGATGACCAGGTCAGCTGATAGATGACGACCAGTGGCACACCGGCTTTGTCGAATGCTTCAGCTGCCGAGTTGACCATTCCCATCGTGCCGCGAACGTACGGTGTTTTTCCGTTGAGGCAGTCTTGAACTTGTTTGGCGAAGTTGTCCTCTTTGAACAATTTCACTTGGAGTCCTTCTTGTTGGAAGGCGCCAGTCTGGTCGGCGAAGATAATTGAGGTATCGCCGGCCCATGTGATGGTCGGGATATACAGGATGCCCGGGCGAACGGGTTGGGCGACGGTACTCTTTAGCGTGTCGACGAGCGGCTTCGGTGTCAGGTATTCGATTTTTGCATTGCCATTGGCGTATGCCGGACAGGCGGAAAGTATCAGGTTGATCAAAAGAGTGAATGCCGCCATGAAGGCAACAAAACGTTTGTCTTTCATAGAACCTCCTTGTTCTACTCGGTAAAAGATGCAGCGCCGACACGAGTCAGCGCTGCTTGGTTTGAAAAGCTGTTGAACGTACAGAAACCCCCCAAACCAGAAGATCCGGCTCAAGGGGTTGTCTGTAGTGTGTATTTAGAAGTGGTTAGGTAAAGCTATTTCTATTTCTCGGGAATTTGAAAGTTGTATATCCACAGTACTTATAAGCTAATTACCATAGCAATTAAATTACTACGTAATTACCGCAAGCGTGACGCATGCGGTGTGCCGATTGACTGAGTGTTTACCACCATCATGTCCGTCGAAACAGTCTTTGCATAGCTCGCGCTAGCGGCTTCCATTGGTTGGGGGGTAGAGTGTGCCGTATGCTCTGTTGAGTGCAGCAGTTGCGTACTGAACCATCTGAGCGGCTCCCTGATAATCGGAATCTCTATATGCGGAAATTGCCAGGCATTGGCAACGGTAAGCGCCTTCTAGATAATCTCGAATCAATTTCCATGATTCGTAAGATAGTGAATCTAGATGTGCGATTCGGTCACCGTTGACTTGTATCTGTGCAAGCATGAGTTTTCGACTCTCAAGGATTTGCTCTAGGAGGTGGAGTGAAATGCTGTTTGGATAGAGCTGTGCCTCCTCTTTCTTTCTTGACTCAGCTTCTTCGGCGTCCATTCGCCGAAACATGCGGACCAGAGTCCACGTGCTGATGCAGAAAGAGGCGATCATCAGCCCTATGATACAAACGATGTTGTCTGACATAGGGGTTATCTCCTTTGATTGTTAGTTTCTTTTTCTGGCGAGCTTGAATATTCCGACGCCGCAGAGAGTTAGAGCAGCTCCTGCCAAAAGTCCGCCCCAAATGCACCACAGCCACGTTGAGTCGGATGCTTTTCGTTGCTGTTCTTCTAGAGCCTTCTTCTCAGCTTCGGCGGCTTTTTGCTTTTCTTCTTCTGCTTTACGCAGAGCGTCAGCTTCGTCGCTCTTGGACTTTTCTACTTTCGCCACTTCATCGGTTATTCCTTGTGCTACGAGAAGTATTGCTTGATCAACTGGGTTGGGTAAATACTTCTCTGCGTTGCTTTGCAAGTTGTTGCTTAGACCACGGTTGAGAAGATTCTCCAAAGTTGGATAGACAGCTAACAGCGCTGGGCTGCACGTTGTCTCCATGCATGTTGATTGCACACTATCTTTGTAGCGAGTCAGGACTATCAACACATAGCTATCGTCGGGAAACGACTCGCTACGTTTGGCTCTTTCCAGCATCAGTGGTGACAGTAGTTGCGCAGGCGTTAGCCCGGCTCGACTGTATTGCCTTAGCGCGGCGGAAGCCGGCTCGTTGATTTGCTTCGCTATTACTAGAAAGCGAACCTTGCCTGCAGCTTTGTCCTCCAGTCGCGCCAGTCTCTGCTCGACGCCACGAAGTGACATGGGTGCGTATTCGTGATTCAGCAATTGAGGATCAATGAATACATTTTGTCCTTCGGGCATTGAATTCAGAAAGCTATCACCACACTCTTTCGCAGCCTGATCGTAGTCAGCCGGATTGAGTGTCGATGAGGTGCAGCCGGTGAGCAATGCGCACATTGCGATGAGAGCTAAGGCGAAGCAGCAAGAAACTGCTTTCGAAAATTTACGCATCGGTTCCTCCATTAATGTTTGACCAGAGTCCTTGCTCGGCAATGAATGCCCACAAGTCTCCTTTGATTGTGAATTCGGGTTCGTCGACCTCTTGTATGCTGCGGTCGACGACGCAAACATTCGCGTCCGGTTCGGCATCCGGATCGGCGCAACGCTTTTCCAGCTTTACCTTTTCGACTCGGGCATTGAAGATGGCCGAGCCGACTCTGTAAGGTAGCGGGAAGTTGGGCTCTGGAAGCAGATACGGTTCCTTGCAGATGGTGTTGGGACTGTAGCCTTCCTGAAAGTATCCGGTGCCATCTTCGTATTCGGTGTATACGAGAACATCATTTCCAGTGAGATGTGCTCGTTGACCGAATTGAGCGAAGAGGTCGTTCGTCTTGGTGTTGCGGAGTAACCAGAACGAAATTGGTTTGGGGTGTTGTTGTGTCATTGGTCGACCTCTTCTTTGGGTTGATTGACTGCACGGGCTCGCTCTTGGTGGATTGTCATGAGTTCGGTATATAGTTCGCAGTATTCTTTGTTGAGTTTTTCTTGCTCCGCCTGAATTTCGTAGATGCGTGGCAGGATTTGTTGTTCACGCTCGTTGAGTTCTTTGAGTGTGCGTTGTTTTTGTTCAGTCATGCTGATTCTCCTAGGCGTTGCCGCCGGCCCGTTCGATGATGCAATCCAAGTAGCCGACTGTGTAGCAGATGATGTCGTACAAGGCGTGTACGAGAATGGCTGCTAGCAGTCCGTAGTTGAACATGATGTAGAAGAGGAATAGTCCGGCGAACCAGCTATTAACTAGTCCGAGAGTTCCTTGATATTTATGACCGTCGCGGAATTTGGTGTTAGCAGAAAGAATGGCTGCACCCAACATCCAGTTCTCTGGATTGTTGATGTATTTGTGCATGTAGCCGCCCGAGCAAAGGTCATTGAGAGGTCCACCAACATTCAACTGAAACCATTCCGCCACTCCGAAGTGGAATAAGGCTCCGAAAAACAGATAGTTAGACAAGGCGAGGGCGGCAAAAGCGCCCATGAATATGAGCCAGCGGAAAAGAATTTCTTCTGATACGCCTGCCCAAATGCTCTTCACCAGTCCCCAGAGAAACCCTTTTTCGGCATGTCGATTTTGTTCGGGCTTGTTGGTCGTGTTGAACAGGATGACGCCGTTAAGAATCACAGCCCATATAAACATTGGAGCACCGGCAGCCAACCAGTCTGTCCAAACTCCTCTTTGTTCCCAGAGGTCGAGGAATCCGTAAGGCACAACCCAAGGCCAATTAGCTTTAACGAACGTGTAATAGCCGAGACTGAACAGAGCCCAGACTGCAAGTGCAATTGCATTGACGAGGAACGAAGTCTTTTCGTCCGGTTCGCCATCAGCGCTTAGCGTTTTAGCTAATGATGAGTTGGTTGGTTGGTGAAAGTTTGGGCGCGACAGTTGCAAAGAAAGTTTCATTTAGCGGTTCTCCTTGAAAGAAAAACGGCTCGCTTGTGGGCGAGCCGTTTGGGGATAAATCTGGAATGCTTTAGGTGATGCGCTAACCTTCGTCGCCGAAGGCAGTCACGTCATTTTTATGGTCGGAGATGAAGCGGTTGAATACCGCTTCGCGGTGTGAGTGCCACACTTGGTTGAGCAAGATGGATGCCCAAGCGTTTTTGCTGTTGCGAGCAAATTGCAACATGGCTTGTGGTCCTTCTTCGTGAGGAATGCTTTGCCAGACGTCTTTCACTTCATTGGCGAGTTGAGTAATTTCAGTTGCCAATTCAGTGCAATCAATCTGGCACGGTCCGGCATTCGAGACGCAATTGGTGCGAATGGCTGCTGCAAGCATGCCTCTTGCTTCGTTGGTCGCAGATTGTCGTTGACCGCAGTAGCGCCAGCGATCGAGAAACGATCTTAGTTGTGGCGAGTACTGCGCGATCCACTGATGATGATGCTCAAGCGGGCTGTCCGGTGAAGGTGCGCTGGCGAAAATCGATTGGACATCGAGGTCGCCGTATAAAGCTTTCTGTTCGGGTTGGTTGAGATATTGTTGTAACTTTATTTCAACCAATTCCGGCTTCAGCTCTTCTACGGCAGTAGCCATAGCACTTCGCAGGGCTTTGTGTGTCAGCTTCCTTAACTCGAGTTGGAGTTGTGCGCCCGATTCGACATCGCGCGCGAAATGCCAAAACACATTGCCGACGGATTCCTCGTAAGCATCCAGGTGGGAAATCAACGACTCGTGGTGCGAGTCTGTGAGCATGGATTGAATGCGCCCTGTTCTCGCTGCTGAAGCAATTGAGTCCGCCACGAGTCGGTTGATGAATTCGTCCGTGTCGAGTAGACGACGGACAAATAGACCTGCCGAAATCTGTTTGTGATTCCGGTTGACCCATGCGGCGAACTCTCTTTGATCAGTCTGTGGAGCAGTTCCGTAAATTGCCTCTGTTTCCAAAACAGAAACAACGAGCTGCTCCTCCAACCGCGACAGAATCTTTTCGCTGTTCTCGCGAAACTCTTCGGGGATCATCAACAGCAACTCTTCATCAGTGCCGTTAAGCCAAGCAAGTCCGACGCATTGTGGAGTCGCTCCACTAAGCAGTCTGTGTACACGCTTGTATTCGTCACCTTTGACTTTTACGCGATAGTCCGGCCAGTGAAGTACCACGCCTTCTTGATTGCTGTCCAGCTCTGTTACGCGTAGGAGAATAGCGTCGAGATCGTCGCTGCTGAAGCGCTCAACGACTGGCATGCCCAATCGTTGAGACATTTCGACGAGAAACTCATACGGCATATCTTCGCCGGTAAAACGATTGCGAGCAGCAATCAGCACGAGGTCTTGGAAGTCGTATTGAACCACTACTCGACTAACGGGATGGATAATCTCCATCAGCGGAGTGATGTGATTCCATTCGGTGTAGAAGAGGTGTTCGTGTTGTTTGTACTTCTCGTTCCAGAGAGTTTGCGCAGCCAAGGCCTGTGGTGAATCGAATGAACCACGGGTGGCAACGGAGATTGCTTGATTTACTCTGTAGCCGATTCCGAGTGCGCCGTCCAATTTCACTAGAGCCTCGAATGGGCCGGACTGAATTGTTGCGCATTCGGTGTCGCTGATTCTTTCGCCGAGGTTGAAGAATTTATCCAAGGCTAGAGCGACAATTTCTTGGGTCTCTTCGCAGTAGATGAGACCGCGCGCCACCAATGTGACTGGTGTCCAGACTCGATGGAATTGAGCGCGTTTGCTGTAGTTGAAGATTCTGTAGGTCAAGCCGTCGGAAGTTTTGCGAGTCCTTGAGACGATCCAACCGTTGCGCTGTGCTTGGAAGAATTCATCGAGTGAGGGCAGTCCATTGCCGAAACCGAATTGTTGGGACATTATTCACTCCTTTCTGAACGGTCGGGGAAGAAGTGCGCGATGAGTTCGTCAACTTCTTTGGAGAAGTTGACGAAGTTGGCACGGGAATCGGGGCTTTCGAGTTTTAGCGTGCCGAATCTACGTCCCTCTTTTGTCCAGAAGAAGCCGCCGTAGAGTTTTAGATGTGCGCCGTCGAGTGGATATTCTCCGTCGCGTTTGATGAAGTGTTTGGCGATGACTTCGGGATGTGCAAATCCCTGCTCGATGAGGGATTGAGTCGCCACGCGTCCATCGAGACCGATGTTGTTGGGATGGACGCCGGCGATTGCTACGCGATGAAGGAAAGAGCACAGCCTATTGAGCGTCATGTTTTCCCGACGTTCCTGTTCGATGTCAATGCCTAGTCGGTCTTTCATTTCTTGAGCGGAAACAGTTTTCATTGATTGGCTCCTTATAGGCTGGTTGGTGAGGACGGTGCGCACTCTTGCAATTGACAGAGAGAGACATTCTTGAAGACAAATCTCTTCCAGAACGACTCGTCGTTATTTGTTATTTCGTTGGATGCGCGGCAAGCGTCGCGGACGACCTGGATGCGTGCATTCGGTCGCATGCGTGCAAGTCCTGTGACGGTGTTGATTACGCAGGCATCAGCGTCGACTCCGGCAACAATAAAGTTGTTGGTTGGATAGCCGGCTTCGATGCAGCGTAGAATGGTTTCATCCGATCCACGCGATTGGCGCTTTGGCACTCTGCTGTAGAGATCGTAGTCACGCACTAACTTGAGCAAACATTCTTGTGTGTTGCGCTCAGTCGGCTCGTTGTCGGAATGGCGATATTCCAGAAAGATGATTGGGCAACCGTGATGCATTGACCAATTGATGAGCATCGCGATGCGCTCCTGCAAATCCTTGTTGTTGGAAGTTGCCCAAACAGGTTGCATGTCGACGACGAGGAGCACATGTTTGGCGATTCGGATGTCGTAGCGAAGTTGGAGAATGTTCATTGATGTGCTCCTTTTGTGTGAAAAGACACGCCGGTGAAGAAATTCACCGGCGTGTTGGGGGTTAGATTGAGAACTTGGGTAAAAAGGGCGCATGCAATGCGCCCCTACAGTTCGAAAAGTCGTTGTTACGATTGAGATGACAAACGGGGGTTAGTCGCCGCCGCCGCCGTCTCCACCGCCGCAGTCGCCGCCACCGGAATCGCCGCCGCCGGCATCACCTGCATCAGCGCCGCCAGCGTCGGAGCTGGAGTCACCGGCGTCGGATGAGTCTGATGCGCCGTCGGCTGCGTCGGCAGCTTCTTCTGTGGTTGCTTCGTTGGCTTCTTCGGGGCTGGGATTGCCGGTTTCGTCGACTTCCATCTCTTGCTGTTCTTGCTCGGCTTGCTCCTGCTCTTCTTCGGTTGGTGGCTTGCTGGCTTTGGACCATGTGCCGCCTGAGAGAGTTGAGGAAGAGCTGCTGCTGGATACAGAAGATGATCTCGAGCTGCTTGTGCTCGACGATGTGGTCGAAGTAGCTGATGAGCTTGTCGAGGATGACGATGAGTTGTTCATCATTTGGTAGATCCACCAGTCACCGGAGCTGTCGCGGTAATAGCTGTCGCCATTGGGGACGTGATAGATGGTCACGTTTACTGTCGGGCGTTTCTTCTTGTGGTGTCTGCGATACTCGCCGGTGGTGCATGCGGTCAATGACGAGATGATTGAGAGAGTTAGCAACGCGGTGAGTATTTGTTTACGCATGTGTTTTTTCCTCGGTAACGTGTGACGACTGTTGAACGCTGTTATCTGTAGAGTGGGCGTGATGGTCCGGAGACGAGGGACCGTGGTCGACGGAGTGGGATTTGGCGTATACCCATGCCATTGCCATCGTGGAGATGATGAAGACCAGATGGATGCCGACTTGTTTGGCTAACACTTCCCAGCCGACTTGACCGATTTCGAAAAACGATTTCAGCAAGAAGACGCTGGAGATGGTGACCAAACTCATCGATAGTTTGATTTTCATTGTGCTTGGACTGATGCCTTCAGCCCACTGAGGTTTGACCTTGGGATCAAATTGATCCATTCGACGGATGAAGATCAAATGATTTCCAATTCCGACCATGACGATCAAATTGGCGACCATTGCCATATCAACCAAATTCAATACTTTGATCAATATTTCCGTCTCGTGAGTGTGCGCAATGTTTGGGAGCAATGCGCAGAGTTCAAATGCTTCGCACAAGAATTTGCCGGTGTAGGAAACCAAGCCGGCCAGTAATCCCATGTTGAATAGTGCCAATGTCCAACGTCCTGTGAAAAGAACGTGCTCGACAAAGAGCGCTATATCAGTTATTAGGTTTGAAACCCTAGGTTGTGGTTGCTGCGCCGGTGTCGGCGGTTGTGATTCATGACCTGTTTCATGTGTGGTCATTTATGTTCTCCTTGTGTTTAGAGTGAAATGTACGCGTCGTAGTCGCGGCGCATGTGGTCGCGGGCTTTGACACTGAAGTAGAGTTGTTCGTCATCTTGGTGCGCCGACCAGGGGATGATGGTCGGCGCTGGAGTTATCGTGATGTTCGGTTCTGAAAAGCGATTCCAAAAGCACTGTCGAAGTTCGTCCGCTGGATCTGTTGATGCGCAGGCAGTGCGCATGACTTCGATGATGCCGTCTGGTTGTTGTTTGGCTAGTCCAACGGCTGTATCGCGTATGCAGCGATTGGTGAACAATCCGCATAGTTGAATGTGCTTGGTTGGATAGCCTTGGTCCCGGCATGCTTCGAGAATTTCTTGCGAGCCATCGTTTTGATGCTTTTTGATAAAGCATTTGTCGGCGTAGCCGCTCAACGCACTCACGACAAAGTCATGAGTGCAGCTGAGTTCGTCCGCTACCGATGAGTCGGGAAAGTCTTGAACAATTACCGGTTGTCCGTCACTTATCGCTTGCTCAATTTGCATGAGCATGTTGTGGAATAGCATGACTTTGGTGCTCAGTGGCAAATAACGACTGTGCGCCGGTGCCATGTCTATTACCGCAAGAGTTTTTTCAGTTCGAAATTGTCTTGTCATTTAGCTCCTTTAGTTGTCGCTACTGTGTGATTTGTACTGCGATGATGGCGTTTAGTTCTGTCTTGTTGGCGAAGTCTTCCACGATGCCGAGTGCGTTGTCGGCGATGCGTTGGTCTTTGACCGGAAGGCGTACTTCAATGGTCAGTACACCTTCTCGAACAAAGTCTTCGTGTCCGATATAGCGGACATTTGTTGCTTCCGGCTCGTGTGGATTTCCGCCCCACGAGTCCAGTACAAGCGTGCGTTTGCTGCCGGCCGGGCAATTGCGCGTCAGCAGTGTGAAAAGCTTTTCGAGAACATCGATGTTCTGAGGGTACATATTCAGAAACTTCACGAGTTCATCAAAGGCAAAGTCGCCCTCTTCTTCACGCGTGTCATCGATGAAAATTCGATTGTCAAAACGGTTGAGAAGAGAGTCTGTGCGCTTTTCGAAGTTGTCCATGTTAGATTTCTCCTGGTTGATACAAAGAGGCTCCCAGCCCGAATGCTGGGAGCCGAATGAGATATCGACGTCGATTGACGTTGTGACTAGCTGGCTCGCACGTGCATAGCAGCGAACCTGTTGGCTAGAGCGTGAAGCTGTTGTTCCGATGCTCTCGGCACTGGTGCGGCAGCTGCTTGAAGAGAAACAGCTACTGCTTGTGCGCGAAGGTCGGCGAGTGGCTTCTTTTGAAGCTTGTCACCTTTGGCGACCCAGCTTGCTAGTTTGTCCTCTGCAAGTTTGCGGTATTTTGCGATCCAGGTGGTTATTTGTTCGCGAGTGTTTGCCGCAAGCAGAGTGCCGTGTTGATCCTTGTCCGCCTTTAAGATGCTTTTGGCGCTCTCGAGAAGTTGTTTGGCTTTAGCGAGAGTATCCAACCTTGCGCAATAGTGTTGGATGTCTTGACGGACGGTGTCTAGGTATTCGAGCCCTGGTCTTGAAACGATAAACTGAGCTGCGGAATATCTACATCTTTCACTTGGATTCAATTCGTGCTTGAGTACACCCTTGATTTGCTTCGAATGATGTTCGCTGCTGTCGACATTTTCGACGCTTTCGGCTCCGTTATATGAGATACCGAAAGTGCGCGTGTAGCCGAGCGACGTCTCGTTGTGCGCGTCAGTGATTACTACCGTTACCTTACGCATTGAGTGGAGTGACGAATCGAGCATGTCAATTGTGAGACTTACCTTGTTGTCAGACTGTTCGACTTTGTAGTCCGTCACCTTGAATCCATTGGGAAGCAGGGCGCTGATGACTTGAGTGCGGATCGATGCGTATTGGTCTTGAACGTTAATTTTCATTGGATATTCTTCCTTTGTAGGTTGATGATTGTGATTACGGATTGGTTTCGCGCTTGCGGCGCCACTTTTCTAGACAGGCGGACCTGGCAGAAAGTCGCTCGGCAAGCAGCAAGAGTTCGGTATGATTTGTCCACATTTCTTTGATTAGCTGGTGAAGCTCATCGAAAGTGAGACTGTTGTCTGGTGAGTGGGATGTCGCATCGTTGACGCTGCTGTTGGCTTTGATACCGACAGACACCTTAGCGATGCTGGTTTTAATTGTTTTGAACGTCTGCAAATCCCACTCTTCACTGTGGCAGGTGTCTCGATATTCATATTGAACATTTAGTCCCGTGAGAAGATTTAGTTCGTCGTCCGTTTGTTGGAGTGTCGGCTCGATGTATCTTTCGAGGAATAAGTGTCCATATGTCGAGAGTCGTTCAATTGATTTTGAGTTGGCTTCTTCAGCTAATGTGACGAAAGTATTGAACAGTGATGACAGTGCGTTTGTGGCAAATTCTTTTAACAAGGCTTGGTTGTATACCCTAAACTCATCGTTGTATCTGCGCGACTTTACGTACATGTTGAAGAAGAACAGCTGATCTGGAGTTTGCGACTCCTGGTGCGAATGCATTCGCGGGCCTCCTTTTTAGTGTGTGTATCCGTCGAAGTTTTGAAGATCTAGTTCGTCGAGAACTAGTGGTCTTGGTTCAAGCAGGTTTTCTAGCATCTGTGGATCGACATCGTGATAGACAATCATGTCGACACCACTGACCGTGGTGTTGTCGGAGTCGACGCAAAGACCGTTTCTTGTTATGAAAGCGTCAACTCGTTTGCGCGCTGTGGCAAGGCGTTCGTATACAGCCATGTCCGGGATGTCTGTGTCTGAGTCTTGCTGCTCGATCTTGTCGGAGTCGTCAAAGGACAGCTTCAGGTTGAATGTAGCTTTGTGTTTGCGAAGTGGTTCCAGCGTTAGTTTCATGTGTGTCTCCTTGTGGGTGAGTGGGTGGGCCGTAAATGAACGTCATTCTGAGGAGCAGCGCAGCTGCGACGAAGAATCTCACGTGTTAAATGCGTGAGATTCTTCGCTTCGCTCAGAATGACAAAGGCGACGGCTGTAACAAAGCCGCGGCGTCACCGGCGGGCGGCGACTTGGCGGACGGCGTAGCAGGGTTCGGGGATTGAGCACATCTCTTTCGACCATTCGGCTATTTGCCGGCATTGATCGTAGGCGGCTTCTCCCATGAGCATGGGCAGAAGCTCGTTGATGTTTCTTCCGAGCCAGCTTTGCTCTATGTTGGCTGACAACTCCAATTGTTTGAGTTGGGTCTTGGCAAGCCAGGTGATTTTGTGCTTGCCGGTGAAAGTGTTTTTCAAGTTGGCTTTCACTTCGCGATAAAGCGGCAACACTTCAGCTTCATAGTCCAGCTCGTGAATGTAGGCAGTCAGCTTCTTCAGATCTTCAAAGAGCGCATCGCTATCAGACTTCTTGTTGAGGCGAGCAGCTGAAAGAGCTTCCAATGCTTTGAGACACGTGTCGCGAGCAACTCCGAAGACGCCGATACCGATGAGTGAATTGACTTTCTCGACCAGTGCGTGGAATTGTTGTTCGGATGTGAGGACTTCGTCGGTGTTGCTGGTTTTTGTTTGCTCGCGACCCATGCGCTCGAGGAATGCTGCGCACATGATTACGAGGGAAACGAAGGCGAATGCAAATGCAATAATTGTCATAGTTAGCTCCTTCTTGGTCTTCTCTATTTCGTGATGTCTGATTTCTCTTGGGCTGCGCGTCGGCGCTGCAAAGTTGCCCAAGACTGGTCCCTTTGGATCGACAGTGATGAACAACTTTGCTTGAGCGCCCCTATTACTTAGCGCGAGCTTCTGGGCGTTTGCGATTGTTGAATGCGGGTGTTTGTGCAGCTACCTCCTGTCCTGCAAGTACGTACGCGATTGCGTAGATAAGCGGTTCCAAATCTTCGTCTCTGAGGAGTGCATTGACTTTGGTTTTATCGCCAATCACTTCTTCGATACGAATACCGTCTAACCATTCTTCGATTTCATCGTCTGAGGGCTCGCCGTAGAAGTAGTCTTTCGGCAGGAGTTTATCGGATGGATAATCGCCTTTGCCGATCAACGCTTCGAGTTCTTTGGGTCGTTGAAGAGTGATGAGCTCTTCAAGCAGCACCGGAGTCATGCCTTTGACTTTGCGCATCATGTTTTCGATGAGGCGTCCACAGTCAGCGGGTTTAGGGTTGTTATACCTGTTGCCGAAGTTGACGAGAAGATCGCGAATTTGCTTTTGTCGCTTCTTTCGTTTGTGTTTGTCGTCTTTGGACATTGGATTTCATCCTTTTTGTGGTGTGTGATATTTGGCGCGGGCGCGAGCGACGGTTTGGTCGAACAAGTCGTCCAGCGGTTGATTGATTCCGCGCAGACCTGCGACCACGGCTACTGCCCAGTCCAAATAGCGGTTGACTCGTTTTATGCTCCAGCCTTTTGGTTTATTGCTAATCAAGTCGGCGACATTGCTTATCTTGTCGGCTATCTTAATTAGCTTTGCGCCGGTTGATTTGTGTGGAGCATTCAGAATTTGCAATTTCTTGCGCTTCTGTTTCTTTAGAGACTTGTCGTCGGTGCACTCAAGCACGTAGGCGAGGACTTCGATGCCGAAAGCGTCTTCAATTTCCTGACCTTTTGTGCCGGTGTCTTCGATTGTGTCGTGCAACACGGCGGCGACGAGAGTATCAGTGTCGGTAATTCCACCGATTGAAGTGAGCAGGCTCATTACAGCGACGGGATGGACGATGTAGGGCGTGCCTACTTTGTCTTTGCGAGGCTGATCTTTATGCTTGTTGGTTGCGAAGTGAATCGCTTCGGTGATGCGGTCTCTGTTTGCAATCTTGTCTGGTTTCTTGGCTTTCATGTTTTCACCTAATAAAGAAGCGGGCAGCTTCTTTGAGGCTGCCCGCCGGAGGGAAGGGCGGATGATGAGTCCGCCCCGGTGTCAACGACTACCTGACGATTGCGCGGCTAAGCCAGAAAGCGCGGACGCTTCTGTAGCTGTTGAGCAATTTGGTCTGCATCGACACACCTGCCGGTTTTGCCACCACTGGTGCATGCACGGTAACAGGCACAGCCGGTACGCTCGGCATCATGATTGGGCTGGCGATGGCGGCGCCGACGCCTGTGGTCATGCTTGTTGCGATGGCGATTGCTACGATGTTTTTCTTCATATGTACTTCTCCTAAGAAGTTGTTTCGACGCTTTCAGTCACGAGACCGAAAGCCTTGCGTGCGGATTTGCTTGGGCATACCGCTTCCGGGGATTAGCTAATTCGAATTTCAGCGAGACCACTTTTGTCTTTCGAGACGTTGTTGTAGTTTCCTCTGCAAGTGATTTTGGAGTTGCCTGAAGCCTGCGCTGAGGTTCGCTTTGTGGCGCTTCCGGACCCGATGGCAACCGCTGATATGCCGGAACAGTCAATATCCAGCGTGGCGGTGTCGAGATAGGTAGCGACAAATGTCGATCTTCCCGAAGTTGATATATCCGCTCTTGGGCAATCACCTTTGTTTAGGTTGATGTTCGTTACTCCGGATAGATCGCACTTAAGCTCATCAACGCTAACGGCTCCGACTACTAGTTCAGCTGTTCCACTCGAATGTAACTTCAATCGTGGACCTACCCAGGCGTCGAGCTCTATGCACGATATACCAGAACCATCAAGCCGCAACTCGCCGGAATAGTTGTTTGGAACAGTGATTTGCAGTCGGTTGCGATCTTTTGGTGCAGATGATTTATCATCTTCTGCCGGCTTACCGTCTATGAAGACTTTACCGTTGACGATGCTCACACTGTTGCCGGTGTAGGTCTTCCCGTTGACGCTGATTGTGTTTCTACCCCCGAGATTGGACTGATAGACATTTGATATGCAGCCGCCAGAGGAATCCTTTTCCTTGACGGTAAGGCAGTCTCCGTTTTGGCATATGTCAAATTCATCAGGGTTGTTGGTCTCGATGACAATGTCCTGTACGTCGCCGTGCTGAATGGTTACTTGCGCAGTGTGTACTCCGACTTTTAGCTCTGTGGTTGATGCAGGTGCAGTGCTTGTCTTGGACATTGGTGAATTCTCCTTTGTGTCTCTTTTGGGTGTTTCAGCTTTGAAGGCAATCCAAACTATGAGATAGGATGCAACGAGAGCGAAGATTGAGCAGAAGAGCATGGTTAGAATTACGTACATTGAACCTCCTGTTTGGTTTGAAGCTTGGCCAGTTGTGAACGTAGGTATGCTTGACGAATTGGTTCGGATCTTTTGGTGGCGATGACTTGGGACTCTTTGTTGAGTACTTCGGTCTCGTAGTCTTTTGCCTGTGCGTACTTGCTTTCTGCTTCAGCTAGCTGTTTGCGAGCGAAGGCTTCTACTCCAACTTGACCTTGCTGTTGTTGCACCTTGGCGCGCGCATAGTTGGTTTGCGCGTATTTCAGTGCGACTTCGGCTTCGATGACTTGTCTGCCTGCTAACGCTTTCAATCCGTGCAGCTCGTTGTAGTGACGAGTTGCAATGTATTCAAGCGCTTCGCTGTTGTCTAGTTGGATTTGCAAGAGTGCGCCGGCGGTGTCCGAATCTCCGTTGTCTTCGAGTCGGGCAAGTAAGAGTTCTAGTACTTCCGGACGGAAAACCGTGTCGGACATGAGAGCGTCAAGGAAATTCGGTAGTTTGATACGCGATTCTTCGCTCATTGATTCTCCTTTGTGGGTGTGGGAAGGTAGGACGGGCGCATGCAATGCGCCCCTACAAAGCAGCCGTGTATGTGTACGCGCATTGCGTGCGCCCTGTGGAAGAATCTCACGGCTTCAACACGTGAGATTCTTCCTCGCTTCGCTCGTCAGAATGACAGACGCAGAGGGCTCAGAATGACGGGCTAGGCGTTCAGGACACTCTGGAAGTTTCGGCTTTCGATGATTGCCGCGACTTGGACATCTTTGTCGGTCGAAATAGCTACCGCCTTTTTGTAGGTGGTGAGCCAATCCGATTCGAATCCGAAGAATCCAAAGCCGAGATTGCCTTCGCTATCTACCGGGCGGACACCGATGTGTCGGGCCTTGAACTTGCCGACTCGTACGTCAATTACTGTCGTGTTTTTGCCGGCTTGGGCGAATGCTTCTTGTACAAGCTTTACGGCGTTGTCGACGTTTTCTCGGTCTGCTTGGCTGAGAGTTCTTGGAGCGCCGTTGCCCTTCTTGCGTGGGTCTTTGTTGTTTTGGTTGTACTCCCGAGAGTTGTGCGCGTATGGTGTGCGTTCGTTGTGTTTAGTCATTTCGTTCTCCTTGTTTGTATGAAAAACCCCAGACACGGTGCCTGGGGTTTTGCGGTTTGTGTGTTGGATTCGTGGTGCTCAGCGCGGGAGCTTTATTTCAATGCCCTTGCGCACGCACCATGATTGCAATTTGTCGAGCATGTCTTGTAATCCGTTGTCTTCAGGCAATGGATTTGGTGCGCTTTTGGCTATTGAGGCAAAAGAATTGCCCTTGAGCTTAGAACGCTGTCTGTTGAGAATCAGCCATACTGTTTTGTCACACTTGATCACGTCTTTGAGTGCTTGAATGTATCCGGCGACCATCAACAATTGCTGGTATTTGTCGAATGCGTTATGCACAGGACTATTTTCCAGCAAGAAATAGTGGCCGCCGAACGGCAGCGGTTGGGTGAACCAGGACTTTATAACATCGGGATCTTCTTTGATGATTTCTCCGAGTTCGTCCATGTTCATGCAGAAGTAATCACAGACAATATCGTATGCGTGCCGTTGTTCCATTCGTTATTCTCCAGTTAAAATGTGGACCCAGTCTTTTTGATTTTTGGAGAGCTGCTTGCGCAGGTCTTGCATGTCGAACCGGATTTCCGGTTCGCGGATTTCGAGCAGTGCAATTGCTCGTCTTCGCAGGACGTCTTCGCCTTGTTGCAAGATTTCCGGTGCAATCACATGCTCGTCGCGATCGAAGAGAAGTTCGAAGCCGTCGTCGGGTGAGTGCTTGCAATAGCTGATTCGCTTGTAGACTTGCCAGAGTGCTTGCAGGAGAGCTTTTTGTCTTGGGCGTTTTAACCAGCCGAGTTCGGGGTCTTTGTCGACGTCGTATGTCAACAAATCGAGCGTGCGGCTGTTGATGTGTACGTCTCTCAAAAGCAGTGATTCTCTTTCGTCTTTGGGAATGAGAAGACGTGCTGCTTCGTCGAGGTGCGTGCCAACTTCTCTCATGATTCTGAAGTTGAGAGCGTTTATGTTGATGCCTTCATCGCTGATGGTTGCGGACTCAACATGTATTCTGAGTGTCATTTATTACCTCTCTTTCTCGGTCGTGTGAGATTGGGATTCTTTGTTGTGGAGCCAGTCTTCGAGTGCGGCGCAGGCAGTTGCCAGTCCGCGTCTTTGATGGGACATCTCGCGCCAGGACATCTCTCCGCCTAACCAGGGTGCGTCCAAAAAACGGCTCACTTCGGCTTCGGAGCCGTTGAAGTGCTCTAACAAGAGTGCGTGCAGCGAATTCAGCTTCGAGATGAGAATTCGTCTGTAAAGCAGCGGTTCGTGGAAGCGGCGTTTGGCAGTGAGTGTTTCGCGGAGAGTTGGTTTCTCTGTCGGGCGAAACTGCTTGTCGTCGTATTGCATCCAGCTTTTTACTTCTGTTTCGTCGACTCCTCCGATACTGTTAGCGAAGTCGAAGGCGTCGACTTGCAAGAAGGAAGCAACTTTCGTAAGGGCAGCAGCAAAGGGGACTTCTTCTGCGATATAGGGAGGTTCTTGCTCTTTTCTGTTGTGCATTGTTTCTCCTTGGTGATTGGTGCGGGCAGTTCGCGTTTGCGGCTGCCGGCGATGAGTGGTGGACTGGATGCTTCGATCGCTTCGGCATCGACTGTGTTGGAGTCATCGCGGACTTGCCAGACGAAAACCCATACTTCGCGTATCGTCGGGATGCCGGTATCTTTGAAGTAGAGATAGCCGGCGACAATAAGCGGAAGCATGACTACGACGGTGCCGACCCAGATGAGTGGCAGCGTGTAGAGTGCGAGGAAAGCCGATGTGAGGAATGCGCCGAGTGTTTCAACTACGCCGTTTGGCTTGCAGTAGATGAGGTTGTAGATGAAGCTGACTACGTAGGCGATGCACATTGATGCGAAGACGAAAAACGGAATTGGTTTTCTCATTCGTGGTGTTGACCTCGTTTCAAAAGTGGGAAAACGAATCTGCCGCGGGGTACTGGACCGTCGCGGCAGATTCTTCGGCTAGCGCCTCAGAATGACAAAGTGGGATGGTCAGTCTGACAAAGGACAAGTTAGATGCGAATGAACGTGCCGACGAGTTCGTCGTCGTCGCATTCGGTCACTTTCACGCCGAGGGGAAGACCGTTTTTGTCCGTGACTACGAGTCCTTCGACTTGCAGTCCAGTGCCGGACATACGGAGTTCGATCGTCGGCAAGTACACTGGAGTCAGTGTCGGCATTTCCGAGCGAATGATTGACCATTCGTAGCTGGTGTCGGTACCGAATTCTTCGGAATCGACACAACTTGCTTCGTGTTCGGTGCAGCGCTCGATGTAGGCAATGACCGCTTCGGTGAAGTTCTCGGCTGCTGACAATTCCGGAAATTCGAAAATCACGGCACCTTGTTCGACGGTCTCGTTGACTGCAGTCTGGCTTTCGACCAGAGTCCAGGTGAGGTCGATTGCTTCAGCGCCGACACCATCACGTTCGATATTTCTGATTTCGGTAGTCATGGAATTCTCCTTTGTTTGTTGGATTGAGCGGTTGAGTTGTTTACGAGTGCGGCGATACACATTGCTGTATGCGGGACCGTAGTCGGTCAGGCTGTAAAACCTGATCCAGCCTGCGATCCGCTCGTCGACTGAACCAGGGGCGTTAGTTCGAACGTCGGCATGTGCGTCATCGATTGCTTGGTTTGTTGCTTCAAGCTGATGCTTGAATTGTTTGACGATTGGCATTTCTAAGTCCGTCCAGTCGGGGCACTTCTTTTCGAGTGCTGCAACTGAGTGGCTTCGCCAGTCGTCCAGTGAATTGTCATAGCAGTGACTATCTTTCTTGTTGTTGTCTGACATATGGTGAATCCTCCTAGTTGCTAGTGAACGGTGGATGCGAGTTTTGAACTGAGCGAGCAGCCCATCGCACTGAGCGTGAGTTTGCAGTGGTTGTTCAGACACGTTGTCGTGTGATGAATGTCCGCTGTGAACTCATCTGTCTTTGTCGAGTATTCGAGAGCTAACGCTGTTGATGTTATGTACCGGAGCACGCTCTCTGATTCTTCGGCGAAGCTGAAGAGTTGGTTGGCTGTTTTCAGGCGCGAGGATCTCTTCTTCAGCACGGTGTATCCTTTTTGAGCGAGATAGAAGAGTGTCTGCAGTTGTGTGTGCGCTTCTGTACCTCGGCAATGTGACATCTCCGTTGAGATGTTTCGCCGCAACGTGTCGAAGCAGTGATGTGCAAGTTTCAAGAACTTGCGCAATGTAGCTTCGTCAAGCTGATTTGGATTTACATTGTCTCTGGTGATGTAATGCTCTTCGGTACAAAATCTAATTCCCATCGATTTCCTCCAATAGAAAAACGGCCGTCATAGACGGCCGTTTTTCTGGGTATTTACTGAGGGTCTAACGAAGTAACCTGGTTACGGAACGCACTAGAAGCGCCGGACACACCCTGTGTAGAGTGTGCCGGCTGCACCTGTGGTGTCAGCAACAAGTTCGAGCTCTGTTGCGAGCCAGTTGAGCGCGTCGAAAAGATGAGTTGTCTTTTCGTGTGCTTTCTGGGCTTCGGCAAGTGGAAGCGTTGGTTCCGTCTTGCCGGTAACAGGCTTGAACTTATCGGCTAGCGGCTTAGCCTTTTGCCGATTTGCTTTTTGCGCCGCTTCTACCGCAGCAAAGCTGAGCTTCTTTTGCTGTTTGGCAGCAACGAATCGCTCGAGCAATGCGTCGATAAACGCGGCAGATTCTTGAGCGTTGTTGTCCTCCTGCACGATGGCGAATGCCGTAATGAAACGAGCGATTTCGTCGATGCCGGTTTTGGATAACGCACCTTCCTTCTTGAGGATGTTGACGAAATGGACGATTTCGTCATTGGAAGGAATGGGCGACGCCGATGCGGCGAACTCAGTCCAACGCTGGTTGAGGCGGCCGTTCTGACTTGCTGCTTGGCGGGCGAGGGCAATTTTCTTCATTGCCTCCGCGACCTCGTACACGACACGGTTGCGTATTGGTGTCGCTAGTTGCGCACAGGTGTAGATGGAATTGGAGTATTCCGTCTTGCCTGAGGCAGTGTTTACGACTCTCACACCATGTTCACTCATCTGGACTTCGAACGATTGATCCGGGCTTTCCTTTTTAAGCCAGTCGGCTTGGAGTCTTCCGTAGAAGCGGGCGAGCAAGGTCTGGTTGTCGCTGATGTTTGTCATAAGGCGATTGTTCTCCTGATGTGGGTGTGACGATGAAACTTGTTGCTATGCAAGGCGCGCCTTTAGCTGTTCGCAGAGGCGTGCGATCTCCATATAGAGAGTGATTTCGTAGCCGTTGTACGGCGATGGATTTCTGGACAACTGAAAGTATTTCCGGGTTTCTTCCAACTGTTTACGCTGGAATTTCTTGTCCTTTAACTCAAGCGCATTGCGGAGATTGTCGGCGCGATCGGCAAACTTGACCAAGCGAGGTTCCGGAGAACCGTTGATGATCAAGTCGTAGTACTGCTGATGGTCTGTCTCAGTCATTTCCGGTTGTTTGGTGACAGCTTTGACGTGGTCAGCAGCTACGCCGAAGTGTTTTCGAATCATTTCCAGCGTCACTCGACCTTCGCCATCTTCAATGACGTCGTGCAAGAGTGCCGCTGTTAGTATTGCTGGTTCGGTTATGCCAACTTCTTCAGCCAGGATCAACATCACGCGCATCGGGTGGATGACGTACGGCTGTATGGCGTTACCCGGCTCAGCTTTGCGAGTGTGTCCTTCGTGTGCAAGATGTGCGAGGGAGTAGGCGAGCAAAAGACTCACCTTTGTTTCTTCATCCCTGGTGTCGCAATAGTCTGTGAAATCTTTGAGGATTTCGTTGTAATCCAATTTGAAAGTGCTATTCATGTGTGACTCCTTGAGATTGTAAAAGGACTAACCCAGAGTGAACGGAACGAGGAATGTGAGCCCGAAGATGCAGGCTGTGAGTTGTTGCAATGCTTCCTCGGAGTCAAAGCTGAGTCGGTCGGGAAACTGCTCAGCAACGAATCGCATCGGCCGTGTGAAAAGGTCGGACATGTATTTGGCAAGCCCGATTTTTAAGATGCCTTTGACAAAGAAGATGAGGTAGATGCCGAATGTGCACACTGTGAGGATGAGGAGCTTGAGTATTTGATACGTCCAGTGCAGCCACGTCATAAACAGACTGCAGAAGGAGATGATGAATGCCCAGAAGAAGCCACCCTTGAAGTTGACGCCCTCGATTTTCTGGAATGCTGTAAGGAAGAGGATTGCTGTTAATACGGTTGTCATCGAGAATCTCCTTTTAGGTAACGTCAAAGCCAAGCTTTTCCAGAAGCAGTATTCCGAAGAAAACGGCTACGGGCAGAAGCGAATTGAAAATCACAATGAACTGAAACGATGGTTCGAACATCTTTAACCTCCGTAAATGTGACACTTGGGTGTGAGTGCTTCTGCTTGTCCGCCTTTGCGAATGTATTGCGCGAGCGTGTCGTCCATTCCGATGAGAACGTCGCGGGCTTTTATGACGCGACTGCGTTGGGTCGGATGGACGGCGGTAAACAACACATCGCCCCGGGCATCCAATTGCAAGAGGATGCCGTCAAGCTGGGTGGTGTGCTCTGCCAACAAGTCTTCGATTGTTTGCTTGCCTGCTTCTGTGCGCAATTTTTCGTATGGTACATAGTCGTGGAGGTCGTATATACCTCTGACTCGCTCAATGTTTTCGCAAGTGAGGTAATTGACTCGCTGTGTGAGAAGCAGAAGCAAGAGAACTGACGTTTTATCGAGTTCGGCGGCTGTGGCGCCGAAGTGATATTGCGTTTGGAATGTGGCTCTTTTGTCGAAGATGTCTGTCAATCGGTCGCGCACGCGTTGTGCGTAGTCTCTATTGTCCATATGTGCTGCTCCTTGCTCTGCTCTAAACGAGCGCGAGTGTGATTTTGTATTCGATGGTGACACCATACTCTTCGTGGATGACGTAAATAACGACTGAGTCTTTGGTCTCAAAGGAGAGGGAAACACGTCCGAGATTCGTCGTGCCATGCTCTTTCCAGTGTGTAGGCACGCTTACGTAAACATGTTCAGGACCCCACTCTTCGACAAATGCCTTCAGGACTTGGCAGAGGAGTTCTTCGTCTTCCGGATTGCGAAACATGCTCTTCTGTTTGTTAGGTTGTTGATTGTTGTTTTGCATAATTCATATCCTCCATGGGGACCAGTCTTGAGAAGTGACGCATGGGTGGTAGTGAACCTCCGGCTCCGAAGAACCCTCTACTGAGCATTGCGATGCGCCCAGCAACATTGCTGCTGCTGGGCTGGTGTGTGGCTAGGTTGTGTTAGCCTTCGAGTCCGGCTTTGTTCTTCTCGGCGACGTAAGCTTTGTTCGCCTCGTTGACTGCATTGTCGTCATGCAGTAAATCGAGCGGGCGCCAGACGTTGCGTAGATTATCCAATCCTGCGTCTAGTGTGTTTAGTTCTGAGTTGATTGAATTCAATCGCTTGATCAACCACTCAGTCTCCGACGCAGCATCAGTCAGCCCGCGTGACTCAAGATCCGCTTTCATCAACTCAAGAGCGCCGACTTTTGCGAGCAAATCTTTCGAACTTAGGTTTTGAATTCCGTTGTAAACTCCAGTCATGCTTCCACCTCCTGTGTGTAACAGGTTTTATCCTGGTAGTTCTAGCGCGATAGAAAGAAGCAGCATGTTGCCACGCTGCTTCTTGTGCTACTTGGTTAGTCTTCCAAGTCGCGGGTGTTCACGTTGCGGTACTTGTTGAGGTCCTTGCGGGACTTCTTGCGTGCACGACTATTTTGAGCCTCCACGGTACCGCCATGAGCACCGCCGCCTACAAAAGCTGGGTCGTAACCTTGCTCAATTCTGAGATCACGGTCGATTCCTTTTTCCTGTTGGCGAAGTTGCTTCTTCGAAATCTTCATGCCCTTTTGCTTTCTCTGTTGGCGAGTCTCGTAGGACTTTTGCTTAGCCATGATTTCTGTACTCCTTGTAGTTGTGCATTGTTCTGATGCCACCACCACCGCCGCCGCGAGCTTGAACCGTGATACGGCTGCTCTTGGCGGTCGGCTTTGATGGCGTGGGTAGCGCGTACGTGCCGGTTTTCCAGTCGTACACAAAGTGTTTTTCGAGACCGATGGGCTTGCGTTGCTCGGTACGCTCACGTTGCATGAGAGGGTACGAGCCAGGCTCGTGAGTGACAATCTTGCGCCAGCTCGGCTCGATGCCGTGCTTGCCGTATGGATTTTCACCGTAAGCCCAGAAGTCTGTTTCTGGTTCACACAGAGCGTGCTGATACTTGTTGTTTTCAGCAAGATGTATGTCCATTGTTTTTCTCCAGTTGAAGATATAGCCAAGTGCTCGCAAGTCGTCCTTGGCCGCTTTCAGAGTGCTGTGTTGCAGAACGCGCAATGGTTCGGTCAACTCCTGCTTCCGCAACGAGTCAATTACATCCCGGTACGTCTTGAACATATTCGGGCTGTCATTGCGACTCTTTTCCCATCCGTCGAAGCTGTTGCCATAGCGGCGCAATGGCAAAAACCTCTTGTTTTTCAACTTGCGGAAGCGGCGGTTGTAGGGTTGTTTGTGATCGGTCAAACGCTGTTGCGCTTCGTCAAGACCAGACCAGTTCGATCTGAAGTCCTCCCAGTAGTCGTGCTGGTATTCCAGAAGCTCTTGCTCCATGTCGAGGATTTCGGCATGCAACTCCCATCGGTTGATATGTGTTGATTGCAGCGTGTTGGTGAAGTACCGCTCTTCTTCGGTAGAGAATTGAGCAGTCGAAGGAGCAGAGGCGTTCAGCAATTGCAACATCAAGACCTCCTTGTCTTTTCAGGGTTTCGTTTTCTTTGGTTGAATGATCCATTCGCTTATCTACGAGTGAGTTTTGCGACAGACTCGGCGAATGCGGCGTGACTGCTGATGTCTACCTGCAACAGAGGCTTCTGGAAAAAGTCTCCTTGAAGGCAGCGGTCTTCGTGTGAGTAGAGCCAGTACGCAGGTGTGACACGGTCATCGTCAATGGTGAACGAGCAGTGTTGTTGCGTCCCTGTCTCAATTGCGTTTGTGCTGAGCAGTTCGAACAGTGGAGCGAAGATGTATTCCCGAGCTACGGACTCGGACACTTTCTCTATCCGGCTCCAGCTTGCCTTGCCGTTGTTTGTTCGTGCCAACACTTCTTTCTCAAGCATTGCGACGAAATCGCTAGCCCACCCGAGATTTAGCTTGTGTACATTCAAAGCCCAAACCTCTGCGTAGAAGAAGATTTCTCGCTGTATCGCGCCGCGGACGGTCTTGGTGAAACCGTCCCTTCTTGGATACTGCGCAAGCACTCGGTCCAAAAGGTCGCGGTGAAATTTCGCTTCCTTTGCGGCAGTTTCGAATTGTTGTGCGTCGAGTTGTTTGGGTGAGTACGTATACTTCTGTCTTTTCATGTGATCCTCCGTAGCTGGGTCAATGGGTGGTAGTGCTGTATTACTGAAAGCTGCTCAAGCTGAGCTTGAGTGTGCGGGCGTTTTTGTTTTTTGCTCGCACTGTCGACAGTTCGGTCTGTAGGGATGTAATTTTTGATTGTTGAACTGACACCTTGCGCTCAAGCGATTTGCGCAGGTTTTGCTCTTCGGTGATTTTGGTGTTGAGCTTGTTGACTTCGCCATTTAGTGAGTGCACCCACCGCCAGCAGTGTGCGAGTTGGTCGTTGGTGGCGAAGGATGTGAACGCAGCGAGGAAAGCGGCCACATAGGGGTGACCGCAACTTGCTGCGATGAGGGCACAAATAAGTGCAATCATTATTGAGGTAACCTCCAGTGATGAGAAGCTGCTACTCGCCCCAGCCTGGATCGCCATAGACTTCGGCAACTGGGACACGACGCGGGTCGTAGCCGGCTGGCGATGTTTGTGGACGGTAATCACTCGGCTGGCTGTAGTGGGACTGAATCTTGATATTGGGATTACCTGTGACTGGTTTAACCAAGCCAGCGACCCAAGCTGAAGTTCCCCAGCCTGCAATGTAAGTTGCCATAGCGGTTTCGTCTTTGTATGTGCTCATTAATAATGCCTCGCTTTTGTTTGTTGGGAATTAAAGTCAGAACCCGACGCCTCGCGGTGCCGGGTTCTGACTAGTGCTGAACTATGGATTGAGTTACCTGATGAACAGCGGATTCACCGGTGCTTCGCATGATGCGGATTGCCAGCAGACGAAGAAGTACTCGGTGCTTTTAACTCCTTTCTGCTGGAAGTAGAACTTAGCATCAAGCTGTGTGTTGGTGAGGTAATCGGGGCGACCGTTGGGGCTGATGTTCAAGTAGTTGAGTCTGTGTGCTCCGACTTGAACTTGCTTTCCATTGAGTTCCCAGCCGTCTTGATTGCCGGTTACTCTCACGTATGGCCAGCCATGCTCGTCCATTCCGAACATCAATATCGTCACTGTGTTGGCCAATGCGATGCTTGATACTTTCCCTTTGGAATCGACGTGGACGGGGAATTCTCCGTTTGACGTCTGATTGCCGAAGACATCGAGCACCTGCTTGCGGAACTTGTGGCGATTGGTTTCGCTTGGTCCACGGCGGGAATTGTCGGGCAATTTGATGTTGAATGCCATGAGTCCTCCTTTTGTTGGTTGTAGTGAATGGGTCTGCTACGCAGCCTGTAGTTGTCCGGCAAGGTATTGCAGATGCTCTTGGGCGTACGGGATGAAGAGCCCGTAGTGAATGTCTCTGAATCGTCCGCGCACGGCGAGCTGGAGTTCGGTGCGACCGTTGTAGCTGAATGCCGAAGCAAACAAGAACAGAGCGTCACCATTGAGATCGAACTTCTGAACTTTACCTTCGATAATCCCTTGCACAAGGGACAAGATTTGTGCGTCGCTGAGCGCATCGAGTTTTTTCGTCGGTGGCGGGTTGACTGGTTTGTCTCCAATCATCACGCCTTTGCACTCATCGAGTTGTGCGAGCTCTTGCAGCTTAGTGAGGAAGGAGCTGACGAGAGTGGATGCATTGGCGGTTGAAACGACTATTCTCATAGTGACTCTCCTTTGTCTTGTGTAGGTAATTCGAAATACTTAAAATGGCCGCAGGGACGGTGCTGCCCCGTCAGGAATCATCCCTGATCCCCCTCACTGGAGTGCCTGCGTCGGAAGGCAGCATCCGAAAATGCTGCCATTAGTGGAAAGACTGCTTCTCGTTGAGTTAACAGTCAGCTAGCTGTATTTCTTGGTTTTTTCCAAAACCTTTTTTCGATTTGTGATTTCATCTTTCGTGCTGTCGGGGTTGGCGCCGTAGTTGAGGTTATGTACGAGCGCCCTGAGATTCGCATAGAAGATTCCGAGCGGCTCTTTGATCCCGGCTGCTTCGAGTAAGCGCCCCAGTTCGATTGCTGATTCAATGTATTCGAAATCCCGGGCTTCCAAGCATGCTGATTCAACAACTTTTAGTTGAACGAGTGCAGTTATCGCTACTTCTCTATCCCAGAAGAGCATCTTGCTTGAAATACCTTTGGCGATTTTGTAAGTAATACCTTCGAGGATGTTGTATCCTGCTGGTTTTATCTGCATATTTGAGACTCCTTTTTCAATAATTGAAGTGCATATCTGTTTTTCAAATTGCTCGCGAGGGTGGGTGTTGCTCAACCACAAGCTGCATCCCTGCAGTCAGAAACTGTCTCCTCGGGATTACCGAGTTCGCTCGCGATGAAGCAAGCAGTGGTTGGTGCCACTGCTTGCTGGAAAATCTTGTTTTGCTTCTTGATGATTGATAAGGTCGGTATTATCCGAAAGCAACTAGAGACTCCGACCGCTTGTTTCCAGAGCTTTCGAGGACCGCAGTCAAGAATTTGGCGGGCTGCTCCAAGTGGCTAAGCATTTCAATTTCTTCCTCGGAATGTTCCTCGTTGGCTGAATCCTCTTTGAGTTCGACAAGCGTGTATCCTCGTCTTGAATAGTACTCGCGAAGTTCGTCTTCCGATTCGAACTCACTTTCAATGTGGCAGACGACGTAATCATGCTCATCGCAGCCTCCGCATGAGTCGCCTTGGTATTCCGATTCGATTGTTCCATACTTGGTCACGTGCTGGTCTCCTTTATTTCCGGGGATTTGAGTTTTGGACGGGTAGAGTAACCAGAAGTGGCTAGACTGTCTGAAGCTGAGTCGCGAGGGTGCTTAATAGGGCGTTTGCATATGGGATTAAGCGTCCGTATTGTGAGTCGTGCAATCGTCCGCTAACCGTAAGGTGAAATTCGGTACGACCATTCTGGCTGTGTGTGAAAGCGAAGAGGAAAAGCTCGTCACCATTGAGATCGATCTTGTGAACTTTACCATCCACGATACCTTGCACAAGATCTAGGAATTCTGCGTCAGAAAGAGCATCGAGCTTATTCGTAAGAGTGGGATTGACTGGGCTATCACCAATCGTCACGTCTCTACATTCGCTGAGTTGAGCAAATTCTTTCAGCTTCGTGAGATAAGAGGTGACAAGCGTTGTTGCGTTTGCGGTTGGAACTTCAATCTCCATGAGAGTCTCCTTTGTGTGGTGTCTGGTTTAATGCGCACGTAAAAACCCGACGCCTCATGGTGTCGGGTTGCTTGAGTCTCACTTTCCGGTTAGTTCTAGCGAGGTTCCAATTTGACGCGAAGTTTGTAGCCGAGATTGGCAAGCGCACGCATGACACCGCGGAAGGTCTGTTCATGGTTCGCCTGTTCGAGACTGGATACTTGCGCTTTCATTGTGTGTTCGTCTTCGGCCTTTGTCCGAATGCCTTGCAAGAAGGCGGCAATGTCCTGGCTGATCTGTGATTTGCCAAAGGATTTCAGAACCTTCGAACCAATAAGACGCTTGTCGTTATCGTCGATTGGGTAGACCTCCAGCTTCACATTGCGTTTGATTGTCACAGCCATTTTCATCAAGTCGAAAACGGCACCAGGCAATTTTTGATTGCGCGTCAGATTTCGAACCACGCTTGCCGAAAGTCCGGAGAGCTTTGACATGCCTTGTGTCAGTTCTTCGACTTCCAAGCCTTGTGGCTTGCAGATGTCCTCAAGCTGATACCAAACATGCCAGCCTTGCGCTTTAAGTTGGTCATTGACGAATTTCTCGATTTCCATGAACTCACCTCCTGGGGCGTTGTGAAACAACGACCTGAGGCACGGTTGCTTCAGGTCGTTTTAGTTGTGAAAGCTGATTTCCGGTCGGCTTAGAACTCCATCGCCTTGTACTCGACGCAGTTAGTCTGCTGGAGGTACTGGGACCACGCCTCGTTGATTTTTGTAGTCGAGCCCATGCGATAGATTTTCTCGAGCAGTTGGTTTGCTGCTTCTAGGAAGCATTCGTATTGAGCTTCTTTGCTTTCCTTCACGCCGAGCAGGAATTCGAAAGTCCAATGAAAGTTGGTTCCGTGGGCAGCTCCGACAATGGACAAGTCTCCTTCGCCGAGTATGACTCTCTGCCACGGAATATCCGGACAATCTTCGCCTGCCATTGCGTTAAACGTTTCCGGACCTGAGGCTGGCATGTGCACGAGTGTATTCGCTGCATTCAAGAGTTGCTCTTTGGTTAAGAGTGGAAGCGGCGGCTGACCATTAGCATCAACGAAGCGGTCTTCTTGGGCAAGTAGGGTAACCCACTGCAAAATGGCGCACGTGGTTTGCACAAACATGTTTTTCCATGATTGAACTGTTGGATTGAGAGCTTCGGGTTGTGCTTGAGTTTGCATGTTTGTCACTCCTGTATGTAGATTGGATAAACGTAAAAAACCGACACCATAAGGCGTCGGGTATAAAAGCTTTGAATTGAAATCAGGTTGCTAGATAGCTGGGTTGTACTCGTTGTATTTGAGAAATGTATTTATGTGTCCGTTACCCTATATTTTTTGAACTTCAAGACACAATAGTTATTTAGGAAACTACGAAATGCATATTAATGGGAATGCTTAATGCATTGAAATTCCAATACTGTTGTACCGTAAAGTTCAATTTCTACTTGAATTTGCAGCTTTCATTTCGCCTGAAAACAAGTGATTTATGGGGTAGCTTATGGGGCAAAATTATCAAACCCAGTCACCATGCGGGTCTACGTAAGCTTACGAAAATTAGGGGTGCTTAACATATCGCGAGCCCGCATGGACACGTGGTTGTACGTAGGTGGTGTGTGGGTCGGCCCTCTTTGGTATCACTACCAGCTGAGCACCTTATTGCGTCCGGCGTATGCGTCGAAAAGCACGCTGACAAGTTTCAGAGGCACGTGTGCCTTCGGCTTCCAGTAGTCCTCGTGCTGCTTGTGCCAATTGACGAAGCGCTGGTTGAGAGGACCCTCGGCGGTGTAAACCTCCCAGTTGAGGAGTCCATTTTCTTGCCGTGGTTCAGACCAGCTGATTTGAATCCAGGGTGGTGTTATTCCATGCGATGCTGCGAAGACGTCCAACATGGTCTGCACGTTCTCTTGTGTCAAATACATTTTTTGCTCCTGTGGGAAGTTCTGCGCGCGTGAAATATCACCTGGTGTAATTACCAGATGAAATGCTTTGGGAAAGAGATGGAAACTACGTTTGAGGCGTTTGTTTAATTGAGAATGAGAATTGGATGTAACTGATACCATTACAAATTCTTTGATCTATAACAATTCAATTTCCCGTAGAATTCCCACCATTAGCGGGCGTTAAGATATCGCGAAGCTCGCACTCCGTCTAATGTTTGGCGTTTACGAATGTCGTTCTGAGAGCGGCAGCCCGAACAATCTCACGGCTTTAACACGCTTCGGACAGGGCGCATGCAATGCGCCCCTACAGAGCAGCCTGATGGAACATTAGAGACTCTGACAGCTAGCGCTTCGTCTAATCTTTGGCGAATTAATCACTTGGCTTGAACTTTTTCGCGTCTCAAACGTATTAGTTAGTAAAGGCAATCAACCGAGGAATTGAAAAGTGGTACAATTATGTAGTACAAATGCGACTATGGCACCTGTAATGAACACATCCATCAGACTTACTGCCGAACTAAATGTGCTTCTCAACAAAGCGGTTTTAAAAACCGGCAAAAAGCGTTCTCGAATTATTCGCGAGGCACTGGAGACTTATTGTCGCTCTCTTATGCAGCAGCCCGAAGGATCGCTCTACGACAAGTTGATGGCAGGTGGCTGGAAGCCGATTCGGACTGGAATACGCAATCTCTCGACGGACAAGGAATTATTACGGAGGCGAGTCCGTGAAAGAGCCGCGCGCGATAATTCTTGATGCGGGGCCGCTTGTTGCTCTGGCGAATGAAGATGATAATCGCCACGAGATTTGCGTCCGTACGATGAAAAAGCTTTCCGGCAGCGTTGCTGTGTACACAGTAGCTTCCGTGCTGGCCGAAGCACTGTGGTTGTTGCCGCAAGGCAAACATAGTGTTGATTCTGTGTTCAATAGTCTTTCGTTGCTCGGCTGTCAGATTGTGTCGTTTGACTCGCAAGATTTACTGGGTGCTCAGGAGTTGCTGAAAAAATACGCGGATTTGCCTATGGATTTCGCTGATTGTGAAATTTGCCTAGCTGCTGAGAAGTTAAAGATAGACACCATTTTTACTTTGGATAAACGGGATTTTTCAATTTATCGACCGAGTCACGCTAAGAGTTTTCGCCTCATACCGGACTGACGGCCACTATGTCTCGCGCTAGCCTCGCGAAGACGATCTTGTCGTCTTGCGTGCGGAAATTACGTATAAATTCCGCGAAATTGATTTGGAAATTCCATCTAGTTATTAATACGGTATGTCTATATCCCTAATTCTCTATCTCTCCAACTAGGCAACAAACACCGCAACTAGTCTTCATTCCAATCAATGCGTCGCTCTTCCTTGAAGAGTCGGAGAAGCACGTCGTCACGTGAGGTCATCATGAAAAACCTGAACTGCCCGGGAGGCAAGTGCAAATTATTGTGTCCCCCGGGCTGTGGGGCGCATGCGCTGTTAGAACGTAAATGTAGCCAGAAAATTATTGAAACTGTTAGAGCATCAAAGAAATGCGTTGTGCAAATTCGTCTCAAAGACAATGGCACTAGCAAAACTGCTCAACAGTTTCGCGAAGCATTGCAGAGCAAATTCAAGCTCGCAGTGCTCGAAGAAGTCTTGGTCGGGCGCTTACCGCCACAAGTGGTTAAGTGTCTGACAAACAGTCTGTTTGTCTCGGAAATTTTAGACAAATAGGCTGGATTACCTGACGATGCAGCCCTGTCGCAAGACATCTGCGGTTTACCAGGCAGGCTTTGCTGCCTGGGTCAGCCCCCTAGCTCATAAGGAGGAAATATCATGGCTGATGGTAATAACATTCGTTGTAAGGATGCGAACTGCAACTGCGGCTTGGACACGGGGAAACCCATGACCAGCTACAGGAGAAAACGGCCTGGACAAGGCACGACTCCTGTAGTCAAACCAAGTCTCAGCAAAACAAAGGAAGAAGCTGTCGAGACTGCCACTGAGCAGTCGGCTGATTCCAGTGCCGGACCGTAGCTGGGTCCGTAACAACGAATGTCCAAGTCGGTTCGGCCCTCCGGGCCGACTTGGTTTACTACCCTTTTTTTTCTGGCATCACATTTATTTCAGGCACACAGACAACAGGAGCGAAAGCTATGTTCTCAACACTCAAATGCGTGACCTCAATAGTCGCGCTTGTTTTGTTTTTTGCGTCGACAATTTTGCCGGCGATGTCCTACGAAATGGATTACTTTCCCAAACCCACTCCTAAGCAGCATGTCTACGTTCAAAAAGGCTGTGCTGGTGAGAGTATGGGCGATGCTTTCTTTGCAGAAGTGGAGTCTCGCCTCGCGGCGATTTCCCAAAAATACAAAAAGGATGTCTATCTTGTTTGTCTGAACTCCTACGAGAGCGATGGCAACAAGATGCAATCGTCGATTGGTGTATACGCGGGACTATTGTGGCGCGAGTGGACCAGGCGCGAGGTTCAGGAGTCCAATGCGATTGTCGTTACCTTGGCAGGAAATCAGGCAGGGATGAGTCGAAGTTGGGCTTGGTATGGTAGTTCGGTAACTATTCCGTTGATGACCAACAGCGACAAGGCTGATCAGTTTCTAAAATCAAGTACGGATTGCCTGGTTGATCGCAACTGCCCGCAACTTTATGTTCGTTCAGTATTGCTGGACGTGGAGGATCAATTTGAAGCAGAAGCAGCTAAACAACGAGAAGCTGCTGCTCAGAAAAAGGCTCAGGAAAAAGCTGCTGCCGAAGCTGCGGAAACCCAGAAACAAGCTGCAGCGAAGTCTGCCGAAGAAGCCAAAATACAAGCCGCCAGGCAATCTGATCACGGCGGGAATCCGCAATATGCTGTCGCTATCGCTGGTTTGGAACAAGCAAAGGACGATGCCGTGAAAAGAGTTGGTGAAATTAATTACCCTCTGTTTTGGACAGTTTTGGGAATGGTTGCTTTCGCTGCGGTTGTCGGGATCATTTTAGAGATCAAAAAAGGAAATAGTTGAAGAGACTACGGAGGAAACCCAATGAAATATGAATCAACAACTGGCGGATCGTCACGAACCCTCAGCATTAACCTCTCCGAGGAAGATGCTCCCGAAAAGATTGTATTGAATAAGATGGACGATCTTGAGCTGGTCTACGACGAGCGCAAAGTGAAACGCATCACGCTGCCTGATGGACTCTTTAGTTTTTCCGGAAAAGGCGTTAACGAGAGAACATCCCGTGCGGACAACGGCGTTCTCACGCGAGGTGCCACTGCTTTCCATTCCGGCGAAGGTAGCGTCAAGCTCACGATTGTCGGACCTAAGGGCGACCTGGACTTGGTCATTCCCTGCCTGGTCAAATAGCTGGAAATAAGTTTTACACCGAGGAGAGACGGCTTCGTCTCTCCTCTTTTTTGAGGACAAACATAATGACAGAAAATAGTCCCTTGCAAGAAAACGCAAGGAAATTGTGGGAGCTAAGCATTCGCATTGGCTATGCAGCCGATTTGCAGGTCAAGCTTCTTGCCGGGCGAGATAAAACAAAAAACTGGTCCGAAATCATTCACGCGGCCCAGTGTGTATTGCTAGGACAGCAGCTGAACATGCTTTTGAGATTACTTGGAGGATTGGAGCAGTTTTCACCGCGAGCACCTATCTCTGATAGAGCCAAACTCTCGGACACGACAGAGCGCCAGGCGCTCATGAACGTTAAACGCGAGTTTAAGGAGTTGAAGAGAAAGAAGACTGAGGTAGTAGCATCGCCTCTAGGGTTATACCTCTATGAGAAGTCGTTCTCCACTCTTGATGAAGCCATTGCGATGTTCCATGCGGCGCTCAACAAAGAGACCTTAATCAGTGCAAAACTGCTTCAAGGAAATCATCAAAAGGCTGAGCCTTCCGTGACCGGGTTGCAGGAGAAATACCATGCTCTTTGCGCTACGGTGGACAACCTCTATCTCATGAGTTTCGTCGACCATTTGCTCATATCGGCAAAAGCTATCGTCGAGCCCCCGCTTGCGCTGTCGCCAGGGGAAAACGCCAAGCCTCTCAGTAAGTGGGCGGAAATGGAAGGTGTTAAGGACGTAACTGAGCGCGTCTACACTTGTGGCGATGTCGATGTGACTTCCGTCTGGACTGCTGTTTCTAAGGAAGTAGCCGAACAGACCCGACCAATTGAGTCAACACTCTACGCGCTCAGCTTGATTGAAGTGGCAGCCGAAATCGGAAACAAGCTTGCGCAGTAACCGACCCGAAGAGTGAGCCCGGAGAATTGCTAATGTGATTCTCTGCGCTCTCTCTTTTGATTGTGAATAACTATAAACGATAGTATAACTTCCGAAAAGAAAACCGTCCTGGGGGCAGAACGGTTTAATGGAATTAGGCGTATTCGATTTCGATAACTCGTGGCAGGAATTCCTTTTCCACGATTGCCAGATCATCCAAAACTACTTCGAACTGCGCTACGGACTCTTGGTCCTTGTAGCGAACGTACACGACTTCGGATTGAATCTTAGCCTGGCTGAGAACATCGGCAATTCCATCCCGGATGTATTCCAGAACCTGGGCTCTGAGAGTTTCAGGAGGTAGAGTATTTAACCAATTGGTTTTTTCTTGCACGTAGGTGATTTCAATTATCTTCGGCAGATACAGAGAGACTCGAAGTGACGTCTTGCCTGTTATGAGATCTGCGCGGGTGATTGAAACAGCTCTGCCTACGGAATTTTCCTGTAGAAGAACTCGGCTTAGTCCGTTGATCAAGCGCTGGGTTATTTTGCTTCCGAGACTTGTCTGGTATGGATTGTTTTCGTCGTTCATGATGGGACTCCTTTTAGTAAGTACGTAAGACAACAGCATTTCCCGGAAGGCTTGCTGCCGACTGAAAATGCTGAAAGTGCAATGAGTGATTGCGGTTTGGTTTAGAGAAAGCCTTTTGTTGAATAGAAGATCAATGAGTAACTAACCCTAGAAAGAAGAGCCTAGAGAAAGCAAGGGTGGCGACCAAATTGCTCCGCTAGCTGCGCGAGCCTCTAAGCAATTTGTGTCGCATAAACGTCGCGAAAAAGTTATGCGCCGCTCGCGGTGTCCGAATATATTCATGACAAGAGTGATATAGCTAACTATAAAAATATAACTACTAACTTGACGAATATAGCTTCTAGACTTATGCTAAAAACGGGCTGTAAAGAACGAATGATTCTCTCATGACAAGTTTTCGCATACGCTTGAGAACACCTGAGCTAAGGGCGCGAAGTGGCAAAATGAGCCAATCGCAGCTAGCGAAGGTTGCTGGACTTACGCCGGCAACTATCTCGAATTTGGAGTCGGGAAAGTTGAAGCGGATTGAGTTGGATACCCTAGCTAAGTTGAGCCGAGCCCTTCATTGTTCGTTGGATGATCTATTTGAGATAACTGACCAGTCAGTTGATGACCTTACCCAAAAGCAGAAATCTGCCTTGTCGGCCCTTATGGGTACAGTTGGCTATAAGTCGACTTACAAACCGGATGTATTGGATCGCCAGCTTTCTAATATAGAAGACCAGCAGTATAAGAAGCCATGATTTTTGTGGACACTATCGCCTGGATTGCCCTGTTCGATGCCGATGCCGCTTCGCCCTACTCGGAGGCAGCCCGGGAATTCGTGGCTTCCATTGAGGAGCCGTTAGTGACTTCGGACCTGGTTATAGCCGAGACGCATAAGTGGCTGGTCTACCATGGAAAATCCCAGGCTCTCGCCACCCGAGCTATTCAAAGCCTGGTCGATCAGTCGGCTTGTACCGTCCTGGACATCCAAAACGAAGACCGGCAAAATGCCTTTGTTATTCATAGGAAGTACTCGGACCAATTGCTTTCCTTAACCACGGCAATGTCGGTTGCCCTAATGCGCCGCTACCAGATAGCCAAAGTCTTGAGCTTCAACAAGCACTTTCTCCTATTCCCCGACGTCATCCGAGTCCCCGAGACTGAACCCGCGAAAATGTGAACACGTGTGTTCACACCGGGGTAAAAAACGTCGCATGCTAAGCTATGCGCATGGAAAAGACACCGCACGTTACCGTTATCGGGGGCGGGCTAGCCGGTAGTGAAGCTGCCTGGCAGTTGGCCAATCTCGGTATAAAAGTCCACTTCTATGAGATGCGCCCGAAGCGTATGACGCCGGCACATCACACGGACAAGTTGGCTGAACTCGTATGCTCAAATAGCCTTGGCTCATTCGATCCCAAAAGCGCCTCGGCTTTACTCAAAGAAGAGCTGAAGATTCTCGGTTCAAAACTTATCGAACTCGCCTGGACACATCGAGTTCCTGCCGGACAAGCTTTAGCGATCGACCGCGAAGGTTTCGGCGACGCGGTGACTAAAGCAGTCATGGAACACCCAAATGTGACCGCCCACAGAGAAGAGTTGCCCGAGTTGCCGGAGCAAGGTATTACCATTGTCGCCACCGGTCCATTAACTACAGAGTCTCTCGCCAAATCCATCTCGCAAGTGACAGGTCACGAACAACTCCATTTCTTCGACGCGGCGTCCCCAATTCTTACTCGCGATTCCATTAACTTCGACAAAGTCTTCGCTCAAAGTCGATATAACAAAGGCGACGGCGAATACCTTAATTGCCCGATGAGTAAAGACGAGTACCAGATTTTCTGGGAAGCATTAACCACTGCCGAGAAGGTTGAATTAAAGGACTTCGAAAAGGACACGAAGTATTTCGAGTCGTGTTTGCCAGTCGAAGTAATTGCTTCCCGCGGACACAAGACCCTGCGATTTGGTCCGATGAAACCGGTCGGACTACAAGACCCGCGAACCGGCGAGAAACATTTTGCGGTTGTCCAACTTCGACAAGACAATGCCGCCGCCGACTTGTTTAATATCGTAGGCTTTCAGACCAACCTTAAATGGGGCGAACAGCAAAGAGTCTTCCGCCTAATTCCCGGATTGGAAAAAGCGGAGTTTGTCCGACTCGGAGTGATGCACCGCAACACTTACTTAAATAGTCCCGTCGTTTTGCAGCCGACTCTTCAATTGAAAAACAAGCCGACCATATTCTTCGCCGGACAACTAACCGGCACGGAAGGTTATACCGAATCGATCGCCACCGGATTAATTGCCGCAAGAAATGCCGCCCGCCTTTTTAATGGCGAAGAGCCGATTACAATTTCTCCCAACATGATGATCGGTGCATTACTTCGATACATCACAAACGCCAATCCAAAAAATTTCCAGCCGATCAATTCCAACTGGGGAATCTTCGATGTCCCGGAAGAGTGGAAAAAATTGGACAAGCAATTGCGGCATAGCCACATCGTCGATCGGGCACTTGCTGATGCGAAAGAGCTGACTGCTAATCTGGGCTAATTGACAACCAGTATAAAAATGTAGTAACATATCTACATTGGAAGGTCTCGATGTCTATTACAAGCATGTCTAGTCGCGAGTTTAATCAAGACTCCAGTGGAGCAAAAAAGCTGGCCCAAAAGGGTCCGGTGTTCATTACTGATCGCGGACGTCCTGCACATGTTTTATTGAGCATCGAAGACTATGAAAAACTCACCGGTAAGAAAGGCAACATTGTTGAGTTGCTGGCAATGCCCGGCATAGAGAATGTAGAGTTTGAACCGCCACGTATGGACGGGCCTTTCTTTCGTCCTGCTGACTTAACCTAATGTATCTCCTTGATACCAATGTCGTGTCCGAGCTCAGAAAGGCGAAGTCCGGTAAGGCTAACAGCGGAGTGCTGGCATGGGCTTCTACTGTCTCAGCAAATAGTCTCTATCTTTCCGTCATCACTATCCTCGAACTCGAAGTTGGTACGTTGTTGGTCGAGCGTCGTGATCATGCACAAGGGCAAATGTTTCGTGATTGGCTAAATGACTATGTGCTGCCGGTCTTTTCCAATCGCATTTTGCCGATCGACATAGCCGTTGCGCAGCAATTTGCGAAATTGCACGTGCCGCAACCACGCGGAGATCGCGATGCGTTGATAGCAGCCACTGCGCTAACGCATCGCATGACTGTTGTTACTCGCAACGTGAGCGACTTTGCTCCTATGGGAGTTGCGTTGAATAATCCCTTTGTTTAGATTTGAGTTTAACCCGCTATGTAAAATAGTAGATTGGGGGACGGAAAAAGCAGTCCGGTTTCTCCGTGAGACTGGTTGTGCTTCGGACAACTGAGGGCAATTAATCTATCGATTGATCGCCCTCAGCGTTCCTCTGCCTATTGTTTCTTTTTCAATTTTTCCTGGAGTTTAGCCTCCACTTCATAGAATAAATTTTGTGGGACGGCTTGCTTCACAGCAACAACTACGACGCGATCCGGGGTGCACGTCAATTGATCTTGCCAGTCGGTGGTTCGCAACTTGTCTGCAGTTAGCAATCGGAGGTAGTCGGGGTCATCCTTGCATAGTTGTGCAACAAATACAGCGGCATCTTTCAATAGGTCTTCATCGGGCTTGCTTCTTAGGAAAACAGCCGGTTCGCCAGTTACCCGATAGGTTGTTCGATCAATTACAAGAATCGCGTCTTTGGCAGGCGCGTAGTCGGTAATTGAATTGCTCACTACATAGTAGTTTTCGTGACAGATTATCACTTGTTGTTTCATCGTTCTTTTCCTTGTGTTGGTAGAACAAGGGCGCATGCAATGCGCCCCTACAACATCGTGAGGTGTTATTGCCTCTTCACTTTGTTCGATCTGAACAGGGCGTTTATCGTGTCGATCCATTCTTGAACGTAGGCGGGGCTGCCTTCGTCTTCGGCATCACCTTCATCTCGGCTGACTGTGATGTGGACATAGGCTTTTTCGCAGCGTGGTTGTCGCCAGGACATCACTACCCAGTCTTCGTTGAAGCAGGCGATGCTTTCGAGAATGCAAAGCTCGACGTTTTTGCGCAATTCTTCGAGCTTTCCTTTGGCGCGCAACGTTGGCGGCTCTGGTGTGTCCTTGGGCTTTCCTGCCTGCACGACGATGCCGGAAAAGATACTGCGGATGTATTGGAGTTCTTTTGCTTTCAGTCCGGTGACGATTACGGCGTGGTTATCTTTGGCAAGTCTTGCCGTGGCGTGGTCTCCGTAATATGACTGAATTGCAACTTCGATCAATTGGGCGGAATTGTCGACGTTGCCGTAGTCTTTCAATAATTCTTCTTTGCGTTGTTTGGATAGTCTTCTTGCTTTTGGCATATTTTTTCTCCTATTTGTTGTCGATGAAAGATTTCAACTGTCCAGACTCGGTCAGCTGAAGTTGGACCGCGCACGTCTTGTGTGTGCGACTTATTTCCTCGTATTGCATGCTACCGCATGTGATGAGGGCTAAAAAACTAGCGACAATGAATGTGACGCTGGTAAGCCGCCTTTGATAGGTGGCGCTCAGCCATTTGTTTGAAACAATAAGGCTGGTGGTTACTAGCCACGTTGCGACTAACGCACATCCAAGAGCGATGCTATATTCACCGCAGATTAATCCATGCGCGGCAAGAATTGCCAGGACGGAGAAGCCGGCGAATATCGTCAGCTTGGTTAAAGGGTGTGGCACTTTCTAACCTCTTTGCTGTTTGTATTTGTGATAACCGCACCACTCCATGGCGCGCATGTCACCGACGGTTCTCGCGAGGAAATTGAACAGACCTTTCTTCCAGCTGGGAAGTCCTTGGTACCATTCGCCGGCGGTTGGTGGAAATTGATTTGACATAGTGTTGTCTCCTTGTTGATGGTTGTACGCACGCGACATTCGGCTAAAGCTCGAAAAAGAGCTTTAGGGAAAATGCGTTTCTAGTGCGGTGCTTGTCTTGGCGTTAAGTTAGAGATGATTTGTGTGAGTGCGAGAGTCATCTCACCCTAATAAATAGAGAAGTTCAATTTCAGGTAGTTGGCGGATTTGCTTGATGCTATCCCCATAGGCGGAGCTAGCGCACCAGCTAATCTAATATTGTCGGGGGTATAACGATATGTTATACTAAGGGTATAACAAAGGACTTATTCGAATATGCCGCAATTTAAAACAGCAATTTCAATTGATGAATCCGTTTTTGAAGCAATGGATGATGTCGCCGGTCGCTTGTCGATTTCACGCAGTCGAGCCTTTGAACTGGCTGCTCGTCAATTCGTGAAGCGTTACCGGGAAGAGTTGGTTACTGCAAAACTCAATAAAGTCTACGGAGACAAGAAGGGCAAAGATGACTTTGTAGAGGCAATGTTTGAGTATCAAATCGACATCATGGAGACTTTTGAGTGATAGAACAGGGCGACCTGTTTTGGCTGAACCTGGCAAAACCGACTGGATCGGAGCCGGGGTTTCGTCGTCCTGTGGTTGTTGTTCAAAACGGTATGTTTAACAGAAGCAAAATTAGGACTGCAGTCGTTTGTGCGCTAACGACAAATATGAGTCTAGGCGAAGCTCCGGGTAATGTGCGGTTGAACAAGGGCGAGGCTGGACTCAAGCAGGAAAGCGTAGTGAATGTCTCGCAGATATTTACTGTCGATCGATCGCATCTCAAGGAAAAGATTGGCACCATTTCTCCGAGGCGGGTCGTTGAAATTATTAAGGGAATCGAATTAGTTATACGTCCAGCTCTTTAAAATATCCCTGTTTTGTCGGCGATAGTATTGTTGATGCATATGGTTTGAGTATGTGTTGACCCTAGTTGGCGGGGCTTGATTTCTAAAATCTCATGTTATACTTGCATCCGTAAAGGCAGAGCCCGTCTGAATTTCAAATTTAAATTTACCAGTTGACCGACAGATTAATAGAAAGAGGTGCCAAGTCCGGCTAAGTAAAAGCCCAGGACTTCAGTTTTGACCGGCTATCGCGCCAAATCAACCTTAGAGTTATGATCGAATCACGGAGATGATTTCATGGAATACATCCCACCTGCAGACGACCTATCCTCTTTTCTGTCCATGCTTCCGGACAAAGTTAAAGCGAAGCTTGAGAAAGACACCGACGGACTTGTCGAAATCGTATTGGATTTAGGGCGAAAACCAGAAGCCCGTTATCACGATAGGCACGCGGTCATCTTGTCGGATGAACCAGTAAGTGAATTAGATCTTGAATTTGCGATAAAACGCATTGGACAATTTTCCGGAGACAACCGCGCAGGTATCGAACGTACTCTGCACCGCATATCTTGCATGCGCAACCGCTCAGGCAAAGTAATTGGTCTTACTTGCCGGGTTGGTCGAGCAATTTCTGGGACGATAAGCATCATTCGTGACTTAGTCGAAGGCGGCAAGTCTATTCTTTTCCTGGGACCGCCAGGGGTCGGCAAAACAACTAAACTGCGCGAAATGGCGCGTGTGCTTGCCGATGAGTTGAATAAGCGTGTTGTCGTTATCGATACGTCTAACGAAATCGCCGGCGACGGTGACGTGCCGCACCCGGCTATCGGGCGCGCTCGTCGTATGCAGGTAAGTCATCCGGACCACCAGCACGCGGTGATGATCGAGGCAGTGGAAAACCATACGCCGGAAGCCATCATTATTGACGAAATTGGTACTGAGCAAGAAGCGGCAGCAGCTCGCACAATTGCCGAGCGTGGCGTCATGCTTATCGGCACCGCTCACGGTAATGCTTTGGAAAACTTGCTCAAGAACCCAACTTTGGTTGACCTAATTGGTGGCATTCAAACAGTAACTCTCGGTGACGATGAAGCTCGCCGCCGCGGTACGCAAAAGACTGTTTTGGAACGTGCGCAACAACCGACTTTTGAAATCTGCGTGGAGATACTTGATAGACAGACGCTTGCTGTTCATCGCAACGTGGCCGAATCCGTCGACCAGCTATTGCGTGGCTGGAAGATTCATCCGGAAATTCGTCGCCGCGACGAGTCCACGGGTCAAGTTGCTGTTCTTCAACGCGAAGTGTCGCCTGTGGCAACAGGTCAACATCAGATGGACCATGTCTTCCAGCCGGAGTTTGAACCGCAGCCGGAAGAGACGCATCTTAATATATATCCCTATGCTGTAAGTAAGGGTCAGCTGGAGCGAGTGGTTAAGACGTTGCAGTTGCCTGTTAACGTGGTGAAGTCTATAGACGAAGCTGACGCGATACTTGCCTTGCGCAGTTACGCGCGAGCCGGTGCGAAGATTCACTCACTTGCCGAAGCGCGGAGCATCCCTGTCTATATAGTGAAGAGCAATAACACGCCGCAAATTCAAAAAGCGCTGCGCGAAGCTTTGCACTTAGACACGGAGCAGTACGGTTCGGTCGACTGGGAATCAGATATCCAGGAAGAATCCGAAGTTGCACTCGAGGAAGCGCGACAAGCAATCATGCGAGTCATTGACAGACTCGAGCCGATTGAACTTGCCCCGCGCCGGTCGTACATTCGTCGTCTGCAACACCAACTCGTGGAGCAGTACAACTTAACAAGCCGCTCGATAGGCGACGAACCAATGCGTCGCCTCCGCATCTTGCCACCTGCTACAAGTGACAAGAAGGTGGGGTATATCTAGTCTCGCTTCGTGACGAACCAATGCGTCGCCTCCCTGTCCTGGTATTTGTAGGGGCGCATTGCATGCGCCCTGTCACGTGCATGTAAATTTAGCAAGCCAGCGCGCTGACAGCACCTGTTTTCGAATAGGTGAGGATTTGTTTGTCCGCTGCCGCCAAGATAGCCCTGGGTATTCGTTTCCTTAGGCTAATGCTATGACTCCGCATCCCATTGTTCTTCCAGTGACCCGACTATGTCTCCTCGAATTTCAACTGAGTCACTCATGCAACCAAATGGAAGCACTTTTTGCTTATTGTTGGGAGGTTGCTTTGCTCTGTCCATAAATTGCTATCTCCGCCATAGTTTCGTTATAACGATAGTGGCATCAAAATGTCGTGCTTGTCAATGTAATCGATCTTCTGTGGGTATGAGTTCAGCAAAGTCTGTAACAGACCGCATCTTAGAATTGTCACCCTGCGTGGTTGTAACAACTGTGCTCTATAGTTAATTATCTGACTTAAAAAGACAACACAGCCAACAGGATTATTACGACACAGCAAAAGAGTGGGCATTAAAACGCGCACTCTTTTGCTGTCAAAGCAAGTTAGAACCTGCTCTGTTCTCTAGGAGATCGCACTCTCCATTGCGACTTTTCCATTTCTAGTCGATCACTTTCGCGTTCTTGTGCAAGGGTGCCTAAAAGCCAATCCCACATGGGATAAAAGGCATTGTAGTTTTTGCCTTGCTGGCGATGATGTAAGAAATGGTATCGCGTGTAGAACCCGAATAGCGCGGTGCGAGTCCACCAATGCTGAGCGGACCTATCGTGCATTGCCCGGTGAATAGTCGTCCATGCCACATTGTGAAGCGCGGTGAAAAATAAGACGGCTGCCCCAGTAATTGGATCGATGGACCAGCTCAACAGAATGAATGGACCAACGACAAACACACTGTTGCGGACGCCGACAGGAATACCGACCTCCCTGCCGAATTCGTCTTCCTCGTGATCAAAGACAGAGTAGTAGTGATTGTGGTGAAGAGACGCGTGATTTTTGTACGCCCCTTCCAAGTACTTATTTTTGAAATGCTTCGCTAATCGAGGGCTGTGCATGGGATACCGATGCACCAAGTACTCAATTAACGACACAAGTACATACGCCACCAGCATGCTGGCTGCGATGTGCAGAATTGTGTTCATTTGCACCCTCCTATTGGTGGCTGTTTTGTTCAAGTTGTTTTTTGATGTGCTGCCGACGGCGCCATTTCGCCAAATCGACAACTTCGTTTTCGTCAAAGTCCTTTCCTTCGACTGACAGAACGTAGTCCATCAAGAGTGATTCGATGGCTTCCGTGATGTCTTCCTTTGCGTAGTTTTCGTCGTGCCAGGAGGATGGGACTTTCCTTGTGACCGTAGGCACCGACGCTGAGGATGTCCAAATGGGATTGTCCAAGCCATGGCGTGCCTTCATGTCGGCAATGAAAATGCCGGCGTGGCAATATTCCAGGCGAAAATAGAATTTTTCGCCTGATATAAGCGTGCCTTCTGCTTGCAGGGGACAGGAGCCGCATGGCTCTTGTGTGTACTTCCAAAACTGATCTGAGTAATTCATTTAGGTCTCCTGTATCGTAGGGGCGCATTGCATGCGCCCTTTGTCTCTTCCCTGTCGAACTATCTACCTGATGCGACTCGTTTAGTCGTTGAGCGCTGCCGATTGGCGAGTGAGACTGTGCCGCTTAGCAAAGCTTCCACCTTCTCTTCCCAGCCTTCGTTGTGAAGAATTCGGTGGTCGCCGCGCTCAATTGCTTTCGTTCTTGTGATGGCGTTGCTTGCCAATTGTCTTGCCTTCTGTATATCAGTGAAGACATAAATTGCACCAACGCCGGGATTATCTACGAGATAGAGCATCGAGCCGTGTGCTGTCTCGTAGCTGAAGATGAGGTTGGTGCCGATGACGACGTAGTCGTCTTCTTTGCCTTTCCACATCTGTTTTCGCACGATTGCCTGTAACGCCTTTTGTCTAGGCGTTAGTTTAATCACGCGCTTTTTCTTTTCCTTAGCTTCGGCTGTTACTTGCGTGTGCCAGGGCAAAATGTCTGCAGCGAACTTGCCTTCAAGTCCTGCCAGAAAAAGCTCCCAACAATCTTGTGGAATTGCGTTGATTGGATAGTTTCTCCATTCAGCGCCTTCCGGGCGAAGTTTGGGAAAGCCGACCAGTCCGTTGGTTAGGCTGCCATTGACCCACTGAAACGGATATTCGTAACTGACGACCGAGCCTTCAGTAAGCAGGAAGGCATGTTCCCAGGAAAGGATCGGCACACAGGGTAAATCAATTCTGACGTAATCCACGAAGTACCCATGTCGAAAAATTCCTGCTATATTCGCGACTTGCACCGTTTTGCCGTTTGACAGAATGAGTATTCGTTGTTCGATGCTTGAGGTCACCTTGAATGAAGTCATACTCACTACTGACACAGGCTTGCCTCCCTTAAAGTTCAGTTCAAGCTTGCGTCTCTGTTCTGCTTCCGCTTCTATAGCGCGATGGCCTGCTAGTTCTGCCTTTTGCTTTCGAGCTTGAACTTGCTCAAGCCTTTTCTTCGCTTGTTCTTCTTGGTAATTGATGAGGAACAAACAGCGTTTGGCTTGCTCTTTCAGTTTGTTGGGCCACGTTGGATTCACTTCACTCTCGGACTTCAAATTGAAGGATTGCATGCCGACGCCTTGGTGCAAGAGTGAGACCACAACACAGTGTTTTCCGTCTACGGATGATATGGAAGACGAACACCGTAGCTTGGTGTAACGAATCTCGTCCAGCTTCCTTTGAATTACATTGACGGTAGCCTGGGGGCAACCAGGGGGAATAGCTGATTCTTCGCTGAGCGAGAATGTTTGTGTGCAGAGAATTCTTTCACCGAGATGAGCAGTTTTAGTAACGAGGAGCTGCTCTTTGTTCTTGGGTTGCTCACTTACCTGCCAGTCTATTTGTTCTGTCAATTTGCGGAGAGGGGCTAGGATAAGAACGCCTTTTCTTGGGTTGTCGGGCAGCGTATCGTGAATAATCTGGCAAATCCATTCTTCTCTAGCGCGAGGCTGTTCGGACTTCGGGTGGGAAGTGCTGGTCCAGCGTTTTGAAATGAAAGCTATTTTTGTGAATTTGACATTCTCCGCGCGAATTGAACCTCTGTGTTTCACGAATTTGACTTGAATTTGTTGCCCAACGAATACTTGTGTCATAGGTAACCTCCGAAGTTTTGTGAGGACGAAAAAAAGAGCAGGACAGACGTCCTGCTCTTTTGGGTTTTTCTTTTCGTGCAGCAGCTTTGGGATATTTCAAAGCCGCTTATTGTGTTTTAGATAATCGAATCGTACCGGTGCGGGATGAGTATGACTCTTGTTTCGATCTTGAATTCGCGGACGCCTTCAGTATCGCTGCGTCCCATACGTCCTACATCCCATTCCTGAGGAAGTTCCATGATTTCTTCAATGGTGTATGTGCTACAGCCAATGAAGCTGGAGTTGACTATTTTTCTCAAGTCGCCGGCGATTTCTTCTGCCTGTGCTTTGACGACTTTGGAGAAGTTGGCGGTGCGATGCGTGTATTCGGGGTCTTTGCGCGTGAGACGAGTCTCGATGATGACGAGGTTGACGTTGAACCAGCCAACTTGCTTGGTGAGAGTCTTGTCCAGCTTTCGGTAGGATCGCGCTGACCACATATGAGGAGTTGGATAGTTGGCGTCCATCATTCGCTTGCAGGAGTAGAGATCTTGAATAATTATCCTGTTCAGGCGTGAGACCAAGTCTTCTTTGGATTTCTCATTGCGTTCGAAGTTGTATGACTCTTTTGGTTGAATTATTACTGCTGACTGAACCTTGGCAGAGGTTTTGATGAGTTCAACGACTTTGCTCAGGTCCGCGTTGTCGGCTACGTCAACCCAAGCAACATTTCTGAATCGATTGCGATAGGCTTTGTCTCCTATGCGATCTTCGGGCTTGAACCAATCGGCATTTTGAACGCCGGGTAGTGCTTTAATTTGTTCGAGTTTGGCCTTAGTCACCTCGGCGTTGTCATAATTGTTGATGTTTACACAAATACTTTTCATGTTTTTCTCCTGTGGTGTCTTAAAGAAACGCTTCAGAGCTTAAGTCCGAAGCGTTTCTTGTTAGTCCTAGCGCGAATGCTTGGACCCATATTTTTTCAACAAATCCTGCACGCCATATTCTGGCGGCTGCCAAAACTCACTGAGGACAACCTTGTAAGTCCTCTCCCCCCGCACGTCTCCGGGATGTCTGGGTTCGTGCATTACATTGACCAGGATTTCCTTCACGCCCATCCAGGGGAAGCTGGGCCATTCAACTTTTCCCTCAAACTTATCATTCACGACCGCATAGATGCGATCGCCGAGATATTTCTCCATAAAACAACCCAGAACTTCCCCATCACATTCAAGAAATTTCTGGGTCTTCTCCCAACTCTCACAAACTCCCTTCAATTGAGGGGAGTAATCTTCACTATCCTGATGGAAAACCAAAAATATGGACACTAGTTACCCTCCGCAGACATGTAATAACGCTTACCAGTACTTTTGTCTCAGGGACAAAAGTAGCTCGTTGATTGGATCAAGATTCCACTGCTCATCGATTGTTGAATTTAGGTATGCTGTCTCTAGCCGTGCCTCCAAGTCTTGCCCTAGAGTCGTTACCTCGTCCAGACTCAGCAGCCCTTTCTTGGCGCGCATAACAGCATCGCCAATTTCGCTATCGACAATCCTTACGGTAAAGTCGCCGGATTGAAGCAACTCAATACCATTGAAAAGAATTCTCAGATAATGAGCTGCACACTTGCTTCTTCTGTCTTGGTTCTGTGCTTGCACAGCCAAATGCTTCTGCTTGTGCGCATTCCCGCGATAGCAGTGCAGTATTCGCCTTTTGCTCAGGAAGTGAGGAAAAAGTTCTCTTATGGCAAGTCCGTCATCGGTGATGGACAGGAACGGCGTCTTAAATGTCTCGATCACCGATGGTTCGTTTTTCAACGCCAGCTCGATATACCGATGAAGCTCCCATGCATTTTCATCGGTGTTTTCTAACTTGTCTGGTTTGTACTTATAACCAAAAGACAAGATTGCTCTGGTTGGCTGGATAAACAATGTCCTTGTATCAACATCAGATGATTGAAGCTGTGTGCCGTGCGCCTGTGAACCGGCAAGCGCTGTCATGAGAGTGGTCGGCTTCCAGTCAGTCGGAAGCGGATGCGCCTGAAATTTGTTGGTCATGTAAGCAATGCCTCCGTCTAAACTCAAATAAAGGCTCGTTTCCAAAGCAAAACAACGCGCGCAAAAACCAACGACACTCCTAGAAGGCTTGCTGCCAACTAAAAATGCCGTGAATGGAAACTATGCTTGCGTTTTGCTGGTTTTAAAACGACCTGGGTAGAACTGAAGTTCTGTAAATATGCTTCTACACTATTAAAAGAGAAGATCAAATAGACAGTAAATTAGTGGGAAATACACGTAGACATTAATTTAGCGAGGCTCGCGTAGTGTCTAATGTTGGTGGGAAAAGGGGAAGAGGGCGCATGCAATGCGCCCCTACAGAGCTGCCGGAGCTGCGACGAAGGATCTCGCTACTTAAGCTACGAGATTCTTCGCTTCGCTCAGAATGACGATGAAGTTGCGGTTAGAGCGTCACTGGCGTTGACTTGTTGTCGCCGGCAAGTTGATACGTATACTTGTTACCAGGCTTGTATTCCTTGTGCACCGATTTGGCGGTGAATTTGCCGTCGGTAAAGGTCAACTCGTATTCGTTGTACTTGCCTGTCTCGTAGTCGAAGGTTATGCCGTCGTCTTCGAAGAAGCGTCCGGCGGCTTTCTTGCCGAATACTTTGAAGGTGATAGGCGTTGCCGAATACTCGCCAGTGTGTTGCATGACGTCGGCTATCGGCAATATGGCGCCTTCGCGGACGAAAGCGGGGACTGTTCCAAGCGGCATGTTGATGACGTAGGGGCGTCCGCCTTCGTATTTTTCGTTGGTCTCGAAGTGATACCAGGTGCCCGCTGGGAAGTACACGGTGCGATATTCATGCGCGCGTTCGACGATGGGGGCGACAAGGATGTCGCTGCCGAACATGAATTGGTCGTCGATATCACAAGCAATAGCATCAGTTGGGAAATGCCACATGAGCGGACGCATTAATGGCGCGCCTGTACGCATATGCTCCCAGAAGAGCCCGCGGATATATGGCAGCAAGCTGTAACGCGTCTCGATTAACTTGCGCGCGATGCCTTCGACGTTCGGGGCATACGCGTAAGCTTCTTGTCCGCGTCCCGATAGACTGCAGTGGTTGCGGAAGAATGGATAGAAGATGCCGAGTTCGTACCAGCGAATTACTATCTCCGGCAAGGCGTCATCCCAGAATCCGCCGATATCTACTCCGGCAAATGGAATTCCGGAGAGTCCCACGTTAAGAAGCATGGGAATGCTCTTTCCGAGATGTTCGTACCATGACTTGTTATCGCCTAACCAAACAGCGGCGTATCTCTGAATGCCTGTGCTGCCGGAGCGTGTTAGTACAAATGGTCGCTCGTTAGGACGAATCGCCAGCAGTCCTTCTTGGGTGGAACGAGACATCAAAAAGCCGTAGAGATTGCGTACTTCAAGATGCTGAATTTTTCCGTCTTGTGCGTCATGCAAGCAAAAGTCAGCGTGTTGCTCTGGCATCTCGGAGAAGTCCGCTGGCAAGACTTTTGTTATGCCGAAAAATGCCGGCTCATTCATGTCATTCCAAATGCCGGCAATGCCTGCATCGGTGTAAAACTTATGCGAGTCCGCCCACCACTTTCTTGTTTCATCTTTGAGAAAGTCTGGAAATGCCGAATCCCCCGGCCAGACTTTGCCTTGAAATACCTCGCCTTCTTTGTTCTTGCAGAAGTAATTGTTCTTCTTGCCGTCGACGAAGTGCTTGTAGTTGTCGTCGACTTTTACACCTGGATCAACAATAGTTACGACATTGAAATTCTCTTTCTTCAAGTCGGCAATCATCTTTTCAAAATTTGGAAAAGCCTTCTTGCTCGTCGTGAATACGCGATACTCATCCATGTAATCGATGTCCAGCACGAGAGTATCGCAAGGGATTTTCCGCTGGCGGAATTCATGAGCCAATTCGCGCACCGTCTCTTCATTTGGATAACTCCAGCGACATTGCTGATGACCCAGTGACCATAGCGGTGGCAACTTTGCCCGTCCGGTTAGAGTTGTGAATGCTTCCACAAGCTGTGGCAATGTCCCGCCGCCGAGAATGTAGACTCGAAAGCCGCGGCGAGTAAATAACTCGATGCGTCCCTCTTCTGTTAGCTCTGTATCAAGGTCAAAACGCGAGGGGGCAGAACTATCAATGAAGATGGCAAAAAACTTATTCTGACTGCCCACAACCAGGAATGGTATGGGTTTATACATCGAATCCATAGACTCATCGTGATGTGGATTGTCAGTACTAATTAGCGTGTGCTTTTCACCGCGTACATTTAGTCCGGAGAATCTTTCACCTAGTGCTAGACAGCGCAGACCTTTTTTGAGTTCAAAGTAAAAATCAAATCGACCGGCTAGTGTCTGCTGCCAATCAAAACCAAATGGCAACGTTGGTTGTTTGACTTCTTTCCAACTAGGAGTAGCGATAACACCAAATGAATCAGGAATAAGCGCAGCGCCCTGCGGCAAAACCGACAAGCGTGCAACATCAACTTCGCCTATCTTCGCTTGCTCCCAGTGACTATTGCCTTTGAAGACATTCTTTTGGCGCTCGTGTGGCTTCCACATGCGTCTCTTTGTACTTGCCTCTTTAAGATCCACTTTGGATTCGTCAAGCTGCTGGTCCATGTCTTCTCCTGGCGATGTCGCTAAATTTGCCGCCGGCGTATAGTCGCTGGCGCTGTCTCGTGTCAAAGATAAATTCTAACCGATCACGCATGCAAAGTATGATTGTGTGAAGTTACGATAGGCGGTAGTAGTAGAGAGTAAAAAGAAAGGTGCCAAGTGGTTAATTTGCTAGAATCGTAGTAAATCCATTGAACTTTTTGGGGTGTTCAAACGTCTATACAGTAGGACAACTTCAGCGGGAGAGTTTTTAATATGAGCGCCGAACAGATAAAACTACTGGAATCCATTAGAGATGGTATCGACCTGCTTGGGGACAAGCTTGGCGGACGAATTGACGAGACCAATGCCAAACTGGGCATGGTGGAAGCCGGACTGGGGGCAAGGATTGATGTAACAAATACCAAACTGGACAGCGTTGACCAACGCCTAGTTAATGTAGAAGGGCAACTGGTGGAATCGAACAGACGCCTCGGCAGTTTAGAAAGGCAAGTGGAGCAGGCAAACCAGCGTGTGGACTCAGTCAGAGTTATTCTTGCCGAGGGTTTTGGGTCGTTAAACAAGCGCACAGATCAAACCGATGAACGCATTACCCGGCTTGAACATAGGGTAGATAAACTTGAGCAGACGGGATAAACAACCCGATTTTAAAGCTCAAAAAGTGCCAAAAAGCTAAAAAAAAGAGAGAGACAATTGCAATTGTCTCTCTCTTGGTGTTGACGTTTACTTCCAGCCAGATGCTTGAATGCTGAGAAGTGAACTGCGCAATTCGTTCATGTCAGTCAACATTTCGTTCGTTCCGTGAAACTTGCGATCCACGAAGCGACGATAGAGTCCCAACAAGAGATCGTGTTGGGCACCGAATTTGCTTTGGTCGGCAGTCTCTGTAATCACAAGGTCTCTGACGTCGAACAAGAGACACTGCTTTGCCTCACCGTCATTAGGGTACGGAATACCGATGACGCGCCCCAAGTAAATTGCATCCGGGCTACCGTAGAGTCCAAGTATGGGCTGGTTGAACAGCTTCTTGGGGCATTTGCCGCTCGTCAATTTTCCGAGAGTGGTTTCTCGCGGATCGGCGAAGCGATCGTTTTTTGTGAGGAAGTACTGCAAGCATGTAAGTTCGGCGGCGATGCCATCTGGTCCATTCCCGCCGGCTTCTTGTTGCCATTCATCCGTGATGCACGTCTCATGAGATTGTCCCGGCAGCTCGCAACGACCACCGACCAATGTCAGTCGACCTCGGTGTTTCTTTGCTTGCTCGATGACCCAGACTTTGTACGGATCGCGCTCGTGATAAGCGATAACAGTTGATGTAGGGACTGGAAATGGAATGAGAATTTCTTTTGTCATATTGGTCTCCTTGAAACAGTTGCGTCCCTACTATTCGAATAATTCGCTCACCGACTTGTCGTTGTGAATTCGCTTGATGGCATCAGTCAGCAAACCTGCTAACGAGAGTCGTTCTATTTTGTTGCAGGTATTGGCCGGGTCTTCAGGAATCGAGTTGGTTGTGATTAACATCTCAATGCAAGATTCCTGAATGCGAGCGGCTGCGTTGTTGGACAACACAGGGTGTGTGCAGCAGACGTATATCTTGTTGGCGCCGTTTTTCTTGAGGAGATCGGCTCCTTTGATAATCGTGTTGCCGGTGTCGATGATGTCGTCTACGATGAGGCAGTTCTTGCCGCTTACGTCGCCGACGACGGCAAGGCTCTCTGCTTTGTTGTGCTCGTTCGGATTGCGTCGCTTGTCGATAATGGCGAGAGGTGCATCGTCTAATTTCTTGGCGAAAGCACGCGCGCGTTTGACACCGCCGACATCAGGGCTAACTACGACCAAATTTTCTAGCCCTAATGACTTGATGAATTTGAGGTGGACGGAATTAGCATACAGGTGATCGACTCTGACGTCTTTGTGGAAGAATCCCACAATTTGCTCGGCATGCAAATCGACGAGCACTACTCGATCGGCACCAGCAGTGTGAATCATGTCGGCGACAAGCTTCGAGGTAATGGGTTCGCGACCGGCAGCTTTGCGGTCCTGTCTTGCGTACCCGAAGTAGGGAATTACCAAAGTGATGCGCTCAGCGGAAGCCCGCTTGAGTGCATCAACCATGATGAGCAATTCCATGAGGTTTTCGTTGACTGGATTGCACGTCGGCTGAATGACGAATACGTCTGCCCCGCGCACAGTTTTGCTGATTTGAACGTATCGTTCACCGTCGGCGAATGTTTTTGAAATGCATTCGGTCAGGTAGACACCGGCAGGGCCGACAATTTCTTTGGCGAGTTCGGGATTGGCTGAGCCGGTTACGATCATCAAACGCTTATCCATCTTTAAGTCTCCTTTTGGGGGTGTAGTTATTTTTAGTAGTTGCGGCAGATTTGAAGGTACGCGGCGTAGAGCGCAATACCATCGATAGCAGCAATCAGCGACTGATCCGAGATCCCTTGGCACAGAAAGTACTGACTGCCGGCTGCCAGAAGAAGTCCGACAAGGGGCCAAAGTCTGAAAGTACCTAGGAGCCAATCTCCTCGGAAGAGTTCAAGATGGTGCTTATAACTTCTTCCGAAAACGATCAGTGCCAGCAGTGCCACGCCGAGAGCGGTGGATGGAATGTCGTGCATAGATTTATCTCCTTGTGAGTTTGTTGTTAGTACGCCCATGTTTCATCCAACACACAGATCGGCAGGAATCCCGCCGATCTGTGATAAAAGTCGAGGCGTTAGCCGCCGCGGCGGATTTTGTCGAGCAGTGTGCGGAGTTTGAGCAACTGTGGGTTGGCAGGACTGTCGCTGGCGAGCAATGCCATAGCGAGATTTTCGCAGGCGGTCTTTAGGTAGAGTGCATGTTCTGATTTGCCGAGGATGGCACACCAGACTTGTCTGTTTGCCTCGAGTTGTGCCGCATCGATTGCTTCTTCAGGAGACGCTTGGCCATACACTGCGTCTTCGATTTTGCGTTCGACGGCGTAGTTTTGGTTGCCTGCGTTTTTGTTTTCGCCTGCGGCTTCTCTTGCTGCATCATCGTGGACGGCATGAGCCAATGCGTATTCGACGAGGGCAAGCTTGATGTAAACGGTAAGCTCATTTTGATTGCCGTTAAACCGTGCAGGCAAGGCTGATCTGACGATATCAATCACCGGGTAGATGAGTGTGTGATTGTTGGTTTTGATCATCTCATAGATCAGTGAAAGCACCTTTTGGTCGAATTTTGTGGTCAGCTCTGATCCACCTTCTGCTGCCAGCTGTGCTCTCGTTTCGCGAGCCCTCAGGAGATTTACTTGCAGATTTGGGGCGTCACATGGATCGAACACGCTTTTCTCAACCTGGGCGACGAATTGTTCAGCCCAGTGTGCCAATTGTTCTTTGCGGACTTTTTTCTCCGCTTCGTGTGCTGCTTTCAAAACGGCTTCTGCTACTGCGCGTTCTTCTGGTGTTTGATTATCGTTGATGCTGACGTTTACGGCGGTGTTGCTGATTTCGTTAGTCATTGAACAATCTCCTTTTAAACAAAGACGAAAAACCACAACCTCACGCGAGATTGTGGCTGTGAACTTATGAGAACGAGTTTTGGACAGGTGTTTAGAAGAACAAGAGAGCTTCTATCTTTGCCACCATCGCTTCCAGCACGTCATAGGTAAAGCCCAATGGCATTTCTTCTTTGACGGATGGATCGGGCAACATCTTTTCGCCGCAGGGTACTTGGAAGTTGAGGAATCTTTCCGCTGATTTTGCCCAGGTATTTTCTAGGGCGTAGTCGCGGCAGTCCTTGGGGGATAGATGCATTGCTGTCATTACGGCTTTTTCTAGATCTTCGTCGAGGCACCCTACTTTTTCACTTGTGATTACATCTACTGGTCCTGTTACAGGAAAAGCTGCGACCGGAACACCGGCAGCCAATGCCTCGAGCATTACCAACCCAAACGTGTCAGTTAGGCTTGGAAATACAAAGACATCTGCCGCGGCGTAAAACTTCGCCAATTCTTCGCCGCTTTTGACGCCGACAAAATGGACTTCCGGGTAGCGCTCTTCGAGTTCTTTGCGCAGGACACCGTCTCCGACCACGATTTTGGTTCCGGGCAGATCCAGTTTAAGGAAAGCTTCGACATTCTTCTCGATCATGACTCGACCGACGTATAGGAATTTCGGCGATTTGACTTGAAGAAATCGATTTTCCCTGGGCTTGAATCTTTCGGTATCAACACCGTGGAGGCAAGGAACAGCTTGTGGTATTCCTGCGTCGACGAGACGCTGAGCCATACTTGGAGTGGGAACGACGACGGCGCTGGATGCGCGGTTGAACCAGCGGATGTAGTCGTAGATGGGTTCTGATTGGAAGCCGTGGCGATCACGTAGATATTCAGGGTACTGGGTGTGATATGCGGTCGTGAATGCAAGACTGTGTTCGACACAATACCGGCGACTCAGAAAGCCGAGTTGACCTTGTGTGACGATGTGGATGCGAGTGTCAGCGCCGAGTTGGAGTCCTTCGAGTGTTTGCTTTACGTGGTCGTAAGCTATTGATCCTTCGGGAATGGAGCCTAACAGGCGACCGTCGAGAACTGTGACTTTGTGACCCATCTGTTCGAGTTCATATTTGTGATGTGCAACGACTTGGTGCGTGCCGCCGGTATTTTGTCCTGGTGCAGAAACGGGTGGATCGCAAATCATGAGTATGTGCATGTGGTGAACTCCTTTCTAGATATTGCTGTGGCTGTATCTGCGCGCACAAAGGCAACACGGGCTCATTCCGCAGGGCTTGTTGCCACTAAGAGAAATGCTGCCTGTGTTGCCTGTTATGCTTTTGCGCTTATATAGAAACCTTTTTGTTCAATTCGATTTGAAATGAATATTAGATCCACCTTATGTCATTAATTCGTTGAAAAATAGATCTATATGGGAATTACACGAAGAACGAGACTCGCGCACTTAGCGCAGTGTCTAATGTTTAAGTGATGAAACAACGAAGTGGGGTTGTCCGCATTTGCGGTTATGCGTTTTCCGCGATGACGTGAATGCCTTTCAATGTGAGATCGTCGTCGACGTGATCGAACAGGTGAAGTCGGTTTTGCAATTCTTTGTCCCAACCACCAGTTGCTACTGTTACTGCCGGTGCGCCAAGTGATCTCTTGGCCTCATCCAGCCATGAACGGATCATGCCGATGTGTCCAAGTAGCACGCCGTTGGTTATGTGAGTCTGCGTGTCTTGCCCGAGTTCGGTTGTTACTTCGGTGATGGAAAGTTGTGGCAAGAGTGCCGTGCGCTGATGCAGGACATCGAGCATCATTGTTAGTCCGGGGGCGATATAGCCGCCCTCGATTTTTCCTTCGGCGGAAATTGCCAGCAGAGTTGTCGCGGTTCCAAAGGTCATTACAATTGTTGGTTGCCCTTTGCCGTAGATTTTCCACGCCGCTGCTGCGCTAGCTATACGATCTGCTCCCATCTCCGGATGCATGTTGGAAAGTAGTTTCTGTGTGTTTGGTTTGACTTCAAATATTTCGCGCTGCTTCGCTAGTGCTAACGACTTGATGCACTCGGTTGCTGCTGGTACGACGGACGCAAGTGCGATAGGTTCGCTAGCGCCGTCGGCGAGTATCTGTTTCGCTGCTTCTTCTACGCTAGCAGTGGCATAGCGGGAGACGGTGCCCAAGGAATCGTTGCCGATAATCGCACTCTTTATATATGTATTGCCAATGTCGATGGCGAGCCAATTGCGCATGTCGTGTATTCCCATGGTGGCATTGCTGACGCGAAACTTTTCAAGTGTGAGTCGCAAAGGTGCGTCTATGAGTCTAACAAATTCACGCCACCACGGGTGCCACCACGTTGTAATGAGCTGCACTAGGGCTACGAAGTGTGCCTACTGACGACTTCAGTGGGGGAACCACTTATTGCCAATTTTTGCTGTCTTAACTAGCGCTAACCTACTGAAAACACCCAAAAGCCTTACCAGTATTGATGTTCAGGATTTTTTCGGTTTTCTTTGTCAAGGCCTTGCATTCGGATCTGCCAGTTGGCTAGTTTTGGGTACACATTTTTCCACCCCCCACAACAACATCGGAGAACACAACTAAAGAAACAAATCCAACACCTCACCTCAGAACATATCTAGCTTGCAGTGCGAGCAATGTTAGAGGGAGAAGAGAGAAATAGATCTTTAGTTACTCGATGAATGTTGTGAACAGCTCTAAGCGTTGTTGTGTAAGGTTCGCGCTAAGGGCTATGTAACACCGTGAGGCAAGATTCGACTTTGTGGATCTTGCTTCCATCTTTCTATATGCGTCCCTGTTGTAATTGGTCAGCATTCCGGACTCCAAATCCGGCCGGTGTAGGTTCGACTCCTACGGGGCGCGTATTTTATTTTGCCACCATAGCTCAGTTGGTAAGAGCGCCGGCTTGAAACCCCGGAGGTCGTCCGATCGATACGGACTGGTGGCACCATACTCCTTTAGCTCAATTGGTAGAGCAGCTCTTTTACACAGAGAAGGTTGAAGGTACGAGTCCCCTCAGTCACTCCACGGCGCGTTAGTTTAGCGGTCTAAAGCACTCCGCTGTCACCGGAGAGAACAGGGGTTCAAATCCCCTACGCGTCGCCATGCCGGCATAGATAAGTGGTCAAAGTCACCACACTGCAAATGTGGCACCTTCGGGTTACGTGAGTTCGAATCTCACTGCCGGCTAATTTTTATTTGTTCCACTTTCGGAGAAACGCATGCGCGGTAAAAAGAACTGGAACCGACTCCACATCAAAACACTACCAGACGGTCAATGGGTAGACAGATGCAACACACTATTGCACGCACCATTCCAAGTCTTGGTTGATTTCGTCGAAGGCGAAAAGCCCTTCACTCATATCGACTGGACCTGGAACCGCCAGAATCGCAAAGCTCGTCGAGAAATCGCCAAACTCTACTGCTGGTGGGTGCGCATCCGCCCCGCTCGTGTAGAAGCGAATTACGAATACGACGTATTCCCGCCGATATGCGCGCAAGACAAACCCATCAATGACCCCGATGGCAAAATTGCTGCTGCCTGGGACAGATACTGCGAAGAGTCTTGTAAGCAAGACGACGAATGGGAGAAGGAGGATCAAAAGATGCTCCACCGCCTCATTCGAATCCGCAAGTATCTCTGGACATAACAACAATCGCCTAAGTGCAGGTTGGAACAGACCCGCTTCCTGGCGACCGAGGGTTAGTCTGGTTTTCCGGACCAACCCTCTTTGGCGGACTAATTGGAAATCTACTAATCCAATAGTCCGCTTTTTCACGGTGCATTAGCTCAATTGTGTAGAGCACTCCGTTGTCAGCGGAGAGGTCGCGGGTTCGAGTCCCGTATGCACCGCCATTTTTTATTGGAGGTATAACACTATGGAACGATTCGATTTGCTTGAGTTCCAACAGAGAGCTCGTCAGCTTACTGACCCTAAGAAGCTATTTGAACTCTGGGAAGATGTTTGCCGCCGCTTCGACCGTCGTGAGATCGGCAACTACGAACTAGACGAAATGAAGGAAGTGATCTTCCCTGCCCTGAAAGTACTTGCCGCTCTCAAGGAGCAGGTTGATCAACCTAGTGACTCTACTGAGTCAACGTAATGAAAAACTAGAAGCGCGGACGGCCTAGTTTCTAGTTTTTTTTAGTAGTAGACTACGATACTAGCTAGTAGAGCGCATCAAAAAATCCGAAAATCTGGTGGCAGTCGATCTGTAGGGGCGCATTGCATGCGCCCTTTCGAAGAGGCTCACGTCAAACGCCGAGGAACGTCATTCTGAGCAGCGCGAAGAATCTCACGTCTTTAACATGTGAGACTCTTCGCTTCACTCAGAGTGGCTATCGCTGGTTAATAGCCCAAGCCTAGCTCCTGAGCCTGTGCAACTAACTCGTCCATTGCCGCTTGTCGGCGGAGCTCTCGTTGCTGTTTGTACGCCACAAGATCTGCATAAGCAACAATACGACCGTCAGTCGTCTCGCTAAAAGGAAGTTTGCCGTCGTCGAGCAATCCAACGACGTACTTTTCGCTGACGTTGAGTTCGTCTGCTACTTTCGCAACTGTTAATGGCGGTTTGTCATTTGCATCCATGTTGATTCCTCAGGTGAGTCCGGAATTACGAGTGAGTGGATCAGATCAAAAAGAGCGGGGAAGTTTGCGCCCTCGCTCCTTTTGATTGGGTTTTGTTCGATCAGTCGCTGGTCTGATTTACCGGCGGATTTTCCAGTGGATCAACAAGGGAGGCGACGCTGTCGTCGTAGTCCCAGTTGAGTTCAGCAGCTTTGTAGCTGATTGGTTTTTCGATGCGGTAGGCTTTCTCGCCGTTGGCGAGGAAGGCACGGATGAAAGTATTGATGGTATCGACAGTGAGGTAAGGGACATCGATGGTTGCGTGCAAGCCGATACCGTAGCGATAGTCGTAGTGAAGAGAGACTTCTTCGAAGACTTGCACAGTACCGGCGTCAGCGACGACGCGGCTTTCGGCATCGATCCAGTCGAGACGACGGAGACCACCGAAGGCTTCGTGGGGTCCATAGGGATCAACGCCTTTCACTTTCTTGCCGGCGAGTCTGTCCCAGACTGCATCGTAGTCGACAGGCACGAGTTTGTCGGCGTTGTCGCGGGCAATGTGGTGGACTTTGTCTTTGTAATCACAGCGAGTAGTCTGGAGAGTTACGTTGTAGAAGGTCTTGTTGCCTCTGCCGAGGAAGAAGAGATCAACGAGACCATTTTTTCCGTCGAGATAGTCGTTTGTGAAAAAGAGACCACCGAGGGCTGGGGCTGCTTTGTCGATGTTGCGCTTGAGGAAGAAGCGCTTGGTTTTGCGACGGCGAGCGGTCAGTTGAGTGAAGGTCTTTTTCTTTTTGTGGTTTTTGATCATAGTGTTCCTTTATTTTATGGGTTGTGAAACAAGAGAGCAAGGGAGTAAACCCTTGCTCTCAAAGGGCGCATGCAATGCGCCCCTACATAGCTTCGAGTCCGTCACCTACGGCGTTATCGAAGAGTTTGCATTCGGCTTGATATGCAGCCCAGGCTTCGGGATCTGCTTTTAGCCGCTCAACACTTTCGTTGAGTTTGCGGAAGAACTCGTTACGTTCTTCCTGGGATATGACACGACGCTTGGGACGGCTGGGTTTTTGTTGGTCCATGGATGTTCTCCTTATTTTTTGCGTTTGAATGGGCGCGTGATAAGTTGTCCGTACTCTTGGGCGGTGAATATCACGGCTGTGGTGTAGCTCAGGGGATTGAATGGATTGTTGAGAAACAGCGGGCTGTTCTTCTCGAAGGCGACGTGCCCGAGGAATTGCAGAAACCAACCGACAGTGAAGAGGGCAATTCCTGCCATCAAATTCGTTACTGCGCTCGGCGTGGTGGCAACACTCTGGAGGATATTGGGCAGAGCGACATGCAAGAAGAAGTGGAAATGTTGCATGCCTGTTGGGCTGAAGGCGCACTTTACAATAAATGCTGATACTTTCAATATCGGAATTAGATAGAGAGTAAAGGCGATGAGCGACGCCATAATCATGGGAATGCCGATCATGTGTGTGATGCGACAGCCGACTGTCTTGTGACCAGCGCGGTAGAGAGACAAGTAATCTATTTGGGCGCGCAGTGCGCGGCGTATGAGTTCTTTGAGTGTAGACATGGGCGTGGTTCTCCATGTGGGTATTTGCGACGTTCGGTACGTCGTGACGTGTATACAATTTGCTTTTGTCATCTTGTACGGTAATAAATAACGTCAAGTCAAATAGGGGCTTGACGTTGAATGAA